>JABDKH010000153.1 GCA_013002345.1 Rhodothermales bacterium | reverse complement strand
GGATCTTTCTTGAGGACGCCCGCTCATTTGCACGCAAGCTCGAAGTCGTCCGCAAGAACAGTTTACGAGGCTTCTCGGTGTGGGTGCTCGGCCACGAGGACCCGGCAATCTGGGATAATCTTGACCCAACCTCGAGCAGCCGCGACTGATCGAGCCTACGATTCCATCTCCAGATACACGCCGTCGGACGACCGTACTCGTTCACCGTTCGAGTATTCGTATGCGGTCAGCTTGCCGTTGTTGAACAGCCAGACGGTATCCTCGGAATCAAAGTGGTCGGTCTCGCCGAGCACAAGTTCGCGACGATCGTTCACGTGCCACTCTGCGTATTCAACCTCGTCCTCGCCGAACACGTGGACCATCACTTTCAGACGGTTATCCGGGAGAAACTCGAGGCGGATATCAATCCAGTCCAGCAGGCCCTCGACTGCTCCGAGAGCGATACGTTCTGCTTCTGATTTCGCCTCGTCAGTGAGGTCGAATGTCATGTGCCACACGCCTTTCAGATCCTTGGGGTGAACACTCGACTGGGCAAAAACCTGGGTCGCTGTAATCGTGATTAGCAGGGCGACCATGGTGGCGATCTTCTTCATGAGACGCTACGGATTCTGGAGCAGGGTACTGGCAACGCACACCGCGGTTGATGTGCGGGACACGAATGCCCTGTCAACGCGACACGAAAAGACGACATTCGTGAGCCACCGTGAAATACGGCAGAGTCGCCCGGGTGTTACACGCCGTTCATGGAGCAGCACCTGACAGGACAAAAAGAAAGGGGCCACCCTCGCGGGCGACCCCTGATTCATTTGGGATCTTATTTGCGATTACTCGGCCGGCGCGGTCCGATCGAGGAGTACCCATGTGTCACCCTTTAGGAAATCGCGCGAGTCGTTTAGATGAGCACCGATTTCGTCCGGATCCTTGTCAGGATGCACCTTTCGAAGCCAGGAGTTCCAATCGACACTGCCAAGCGTATGCAGGAAGTCTGCGGTCCCGAAGTTGTAGCCCACAGCGCTACCGTGGGGCGACACAAGCCGGTACACACCCCACCCGGCCGTCGTGCCAGCTTCTACCATTGCCTCGTGCACGGGCCTGAATACTTCCCGCTCCATTTCGATGTACGCCATTCCGTCGTCGGCCGACATCTGGTTGACCTGGACGTATGTGAAGTCCTCGGGCTGGATGACATCAATCATCTGCCACAGCTCGGTTCGCCCCATTTCGCGCGCAGCCGCGGTTTTTTCCATCATCTTATCGAAGTCCTTCCCGGCGTGGACTTTCTCGAAGACATCGCGCACGTTTCCGTCCATGGAGTTCAATTGCGAAGCGGTGACGATGTTGACGGTGTAGTAGTCACACGCTGAGCGATCCCCATAGAGCACCCAGTAGAAAGCCCACGACACCTTCTTGCCCTGGTTGACCAGCTCCTGGTGCATCGGCTTCCAGATGTCGGTTTCAACGTCGGCATATTGCGAGCTGGTTGACTTCATGCAGTCGACAACCAGATACGTTGGTTCGGCTTCCTGGGCGGACGCCAGCGAGGGGATAACCAGGACAACCAGCCAACAGATGGCGACTCGGCGCCACAATCGATTCAACATAACCTGCCTCCTTAGGTGATGAATTACACGTTCACCGAGATACGGCGGCGAGCATCAAACATCAAAATGGAGGGATGACGGAGCCTCGTTTTGTCTGGCTGCGGGCACGTATCAAAACGAGATTTGTCTCACGAAAACCCATTCTAAACAATCGTTCTGTTTCCGGGCTTATCCATCCCTGTGGTGCAAAACCCCTCCTAAACGGCGCTTTCGGGTACGAATCACGTCCGACCGCGAAAGCCGCACACTTGGCACAGCGCTTGTAATCTGTCGATCGAATCAAATCAATCGACTCAAACAGGCTCTCCGATGCCGCAAACTCTCGGCGCTTTTCTCGCAATCATGGCTGTGATGACGTTCTCGTTGAACTATCACCGGGCTACGATCCGGTCTCAGCAGACGGCCATCAACAGCGAGATGGAAGTAATGGCCAACGCCGTCGCTTCCGACGTGATGAATTACGTGGCATCTAAGCCGTTCGACGCCCGGACCGCCGACAACACAGTCGACCGCTACAACCGGAATACCGATCTCCTCACCAGCCAGTCGGCCTTCGGATCGTGTGTCGTGTTCGAGAACTGCAATGACATCGACGACTTCCATGCGATCCCCTCATTCCAGCGACCGTTCGAGGTCGAGCCAGGAAAGGAGATGGACTTCGATGTCTCCATAGAAGTTCAATACGTCGACGATTCGGGCAACGTCTCGGCGAGCCCGACCTGGGTGAAGGAAGTGACGATCCACGTATCCAATTCCACTTCCGTGAAGGGTGTCCCGATTCTCAATCATCCCCTCCGCCTCAAGCGTCAGTTTTCGCCGCAGTGGTAGAACAGCACATCTCAGCCAACAAGTAGCCCGAACACACATGTACCTCATTTTCGACAAACTCTCGGCAACGGTAGTAGGCGGCGTCGTCATTCTGATGCTGTTTACGATCCAGAGCCGCATCCAGAGTAACACGGTGGAAAGCACCATCATGTATGGCGTGAAGAAGCAGACTCTGAATTTTGCGGAGGTGCTTGAGCGAGACCTCTCGAACGCAGGCTACCTCTCGGTACCCGGAGACGCGGGAATTCTGAGTCACTCGAACGTAATGAGCGGCACCAGGGTGCTGACAGACTCTCTCGAATTCTGGGGCTCCGACAAAACAGGCAATCGAACGCGGGTTCGATATCTGCTTCAGCCGACGATCGTCACGCGAATCGACGGCGAAGACACCCAGCTGTATCGGATGGATCGGTACGAGCTCGTTGCCGGCACGTGGAAACCAAGTGGCGCGAGCATGTCGACACTTTCTGATTTCCGGATTGACCTCCTTGACAGCGGCAACAACGGTGTGATCAACCGGGTGGATGCGCGCAGACTGCGCGTGAGATTCGAGAATGCGGTAGTAAGCCAGCGGATGATTGATGGCGACGGAAGCGACCGTGGTTTGTACCTGAACAAACTCCGTTGGGGAATCACGCTGAGCCCGAAGGGACTTTCAATGCAGACCTTCCAGAGTTAGGAGCAAGACAGCTTAATTCGACAGTTTATCACTAGACGGAAAAGAGAAAATGGGACGAGGAATATTACTTGTTGTGATGGCCGGTGTGCTTGGAGCCGCCAGCGTCGCATACATCGGAGTGCGCTCGCAGTTCGAGATGAACGATGAGCAGCACCGCTACGAAAGCCAGGTGGTTGCACGGGACATCGCTCTTTCCGGGCTGGATCGCGGACTCAGCGCCATCAAGCTCGAGTTGATGGACGTAGATCGCTCATTCGGCGACCGGCCCGTCTCGGGTGGAACGTACGATGTCGCGATCTCCGAGAACTACTACGGAGATCTGGCCGTGACGTCGAAGGGCACTGTGGGGCAGATGCGTCACGAGATCCGGTCGAACGTGATCTTCGAGAGCCCGATCGATGCGGCTCTCGTCCTGACCGGCGAAGGTCTGGATGTGGATTCAAGCGGCACCTACCTGATCTCGGGCATGGATGCGAGAATGCCGAGCGTCAAGACGGGATCCGGCTACCTGCGCTCGGTGAAGGGGATCATGACGGACACACCCGCATCTCGCTTCGAGATTGAGGGCACGATTACCGCCTCCAGCATTAACGGTGAAGGTGGCGACGGCAGCGTCTCGCACGGCGTTGACCCGTCTACGTACGAGACAATCTTCGTTCAGGCAATGAGTCGCTCAGACAAGGTTGTACCGACGGCCCCGTACTTCGGCACGTTCGGCACGATCAACGACCCGGCCGTGGTATCCGTCGTCGGTGATTTCCAGCCGAGCGGTCCATTTACCGGGCGTGGTGTTCTCATCGTGCAGGATGGCGACTTCATCGCAGGGAACGACTTCTCGTGGGAGGGCCTCGTGCTCGTAAGACGCTCTGTGGCTGCCGACCGCGCTGTTGAGATGAACGGCAACTCAGTGATCTACGGTGGAATGGCGGTCTTCGATGCTCCGGGTGGATTTTCTGCGTCGACCTGCAAGGACGTTCCATTCACGATCGACGGCGTCAGCACGGTACCAACCGTACCCTTCCTGCTGAAGACCGAAGTACTGGGCGCGGCCATTAGCTCAGGAGGCTCGTATGACATGCCCGTCACGTCACGTGTGCATACGGGTAGCACAACGAACGATCCGTGGGGTACCTACACGCAGGCGCTGTCCGGAAACGTCAATCGAGACGGGACCTTCACATACGAGCCATCTGATCCGATTCCTGGCGGAACTGACATCACCGTGAGTGGAACGTCATGGACGCGTACGGCCGGCGACGGCACGGTCAACGAGGACTGGAGCAAGCACATGGAGCAGGATTCGCAGACCAGTGGCTCTCAGCTCAAGGTGCTCCGCGACGGCGATCCGGTACCGGACATCGACGGCTACCTCGATCAGGGTTCCGTCGCAGATTTTGTGAGCCAGTTCATCGACCCCTTGAGCAATCGCATAGCGCTCGAGCGGAATCAGTCGATCTACCTGTTCGAACTGGGAACGAGCAACAGCACCAGTGCAGCGTACGACTTCCAGGACCTTGTCGTGTTGGTCTCTATGCTTCGCAGCGATGCCGGATGTGGTTTCAGTGGCGGAACCAGTAACGAACTGGCATTCTCCATGAGCGGGTCTGCACAGATCCGGTACTCAGGCGAGGCGATCGCGAAAGTCGGACGGAAGATAGCGGCAGTCGAGCAGTCGACCAGAGTTGTCGTGGCATCCCAGCGGGATGTACTCGTGACGCCGGAAGAGACTCCGACGACAACGGTCGCGACGATGAACTGACGTCTCGAGTTGATAGACTGTCGATTGAATCCGCCGGCGCCCCATGGGTGCCGGCGGTTCTCGTTTGGGCAAAACGTAAGAGGCGGAACAGACTGCTCTGTCCCGCCTCCCAGGAAGCCACACATCACTTTGACATTCCTGACTCGGGAGCCATCAGCCGAGAAATGTAGATCACTGTGAACAGTAGGCGATGGCTCTCCGGATGAAGTACCGGTCACCGTCTCCCAGGTTGGAAAAGTTGCGGGCGGAATTGTGGAATCCGTCCACGGTGTTGAACTCGGAAACCAGCACGGCGCCAGAACGTCGCCCCGAGATAGACCGTAGCTTCTCGGATTGCCGCGCACCTGGCCGGGTGCTCGCAACGACGAAGGCGGGGGTGTTGCGCCATACGGCCACGTCATCCCCCACTTGGCGAGGGTACTGCATCATACGGCCACGTCATCCCCCGCCTGGCGGGGGATCCATACGAGTCGGAGGGCGCCTCATGCAGACATGGATTGCCGCCTTCGCGGCAATGACGGAGAAGCAGGCGACTTCGCGAGGAGGCCGACATGGCGATCCGGGCGTCCGGGGAACCCTCAACGTTTCGGATTGCCGCGCACCCTTCGGGTGGCCGCAACGACGGAGGCGTGAGTGTTGCGCCATCCGGCCATGTCGTCCCCCGCCTGGCGGGGGTGCTGCACCATAAGGCCACGTCACCCCCCGCTTGGCGGGGGATCCATACGAGCCGGAGGGCGCCTCATCCAGATATGGATTGCCGCCTTCGCGGCAATGACGGAGAAGCAATCGTCGTCGTGAGGAGGGCGCCTCATGCAGACATGGATTGCCGCCTTCACGGCAATGACCGAGGAGCAGTCGTCTTCGCGAGGAGGCCATGGCGATCCGGGCGTCCGGGGAACCCTCATCGTTTCGGATTGCCGCGCACCTCGCCGGGTGCTCGCAACGACGAAGGCGTGAGTGTTGCGCCATACGGCCACGTCGTCCCCCGCCTGGCGGGGGTGCTGCACCATAAGGCCACGTCATCCCCCGCTTGACGGGGGTGTTGCATCATACAGCCACGTCATCCCCCGCTTGGCGGGGGATCCATACGAGTCGGAGGGCGCCTCATGCAGACATGGAGCCGATTTCCATACGACGGTTCGTGAGATCAATATTGCCGAAGCGCGTGCTGCCTGCTACGACTCGCGTCTCCTGAATCACAATCGCGAACGGCAACATGTGACTGCGACGTTGGCCGTCCAGTGCCTCAGACACGTATTCCTGCATGTCCTGTGTGGTCCGGACGACACGCGGTGTATACTCCCAGATGGCCCCGTCCAGTCCGACCGACGACAGCGCATCGACATGCTCCATCGTGAGAGGCTCTAGACGCACTTTCGGACCGCGAAGTGTAATGAGAGACAGCATGCCGGGAACGTCGCACAAGTGACCCTCGGTGATCGGCCTGAATAGTACGATCATCCAGGACCGTGATTCGCGGCCTGCGGAGATAGCACCCTCCGGCAAACACGCCTCAAGACAAGTTCGCACCTGGACAAGTACGTCATCCGGGCAATTCGATGCTACCTGACCGCTTCGGGAAACCCGATCGACCTCCGCCGGGAGGACCCACCGCGCGATCTAGAATCCGTACGAGATGCTCAGCACCAGATTCCGACCTGGCGACTGGATATACGAGCCGTGCTCGTGATAGCGTACGTCCCCGATGTTCTCGACGGCTGCCGCGAACGCCAGCCGATCGGCGGCGCGCGCACCACCACGCACATTCAGGGTCACCCAACCTGAAGATGCATTCGACACGACGCCGGCAAACGTGTACTCCACGGCCGAAGTCCGTGACGACAACCCCGCGTAAGGCTCAATCCACAATGATCCTCGATTGAATCTCGAGCCTATCCGCGCCACAACCGGAGGCAGGTACTGTGGCACGCCGGTCTCTGACGAATCCCACCAGTGCATCACGACGCGGCCGGACACAACCACGCCAACGCCCCACGGTGCGGAGAACCCGGTGGATAGATTGACCTCTCCCCCGGTGACGGTCGCCGACTCCAGGTTCGTGAAGTGGTACAGATCTTCGGCCGTTGCCACCACACCATCCGGACCCGGCTCGAACCAATCGCGTCGTATCAGATCACGATATCTCGTGTGAAAGACGGCCGCACCAAACACATTGCGCCCGGCTGTGTACTGCCCGCCCACTTCAAGCTGGATCGCCCTCTCCGGCTCGAGATCCGGATTCGGCACGTCCCTGCCGTCCCGCCAGGATGCGTTCGCCACCACATCGTCCAGTCCCGGGGCTCGGAAGCCGCTCGACACAGAGCCCGAAAGGCTCCATCCAGATACAAAACGCTTCGTCAGGCCGGTGTCCCACGAAAACCCTGAGTACCAGCGATCTACCAGACCAACCAGGCCGGTCAGACCAAATACAGAAGGACCGTACGCCGAATGGATCTTCCTCGCCGTGAATCGCACGTCACCTGTCCATGTCAGAGACTCTGCGAGATCCCACGAATCGGACAGCGCTAGGGCAAGCAGCCGCGATCTCGTCCCCACCGGAAAACGACCCCGCTGCCACCATATCGAGTTGTCGTCGCGAACTTCCCAACGCTTCGAGTCCACTCCTTCCGCCTGCGCATCCGCACTGACCGACAACCTATGATTGCGAAATGGCAACATGGTCGCCGCGATGCGCAGACCCGATGCCGAAAGTCGATCGTCATCAAAGACGGTGCGTTGCCAACCGATTCTTCGAAACGTCCTTGCCTCGCGATGCCCATTGTACCAGATAGTCGACTTCAGCTCCTGAACGATACCCAGATCCGTTGCACGAGAGGTCAGGTACGCGAACGAGAAGTGCCTGGGATCGATGACGGAGACTGCGTCCGGCATTGGGGAAAGCTGAAGGTTCTCGAGATCATTCACGACAGATTGCCCCTGTCGCCAACTTGCAAGAACGCCTCCCCGCAGCGACCACCGCGGACGTACGTCATACGCAAACAGTCCATGCACCGTCGATTCTTGCAGAGATGTATGAGGCTGCACAACCGCGTCCGACGTTCCGTGCGACCCCATCCTCAGGTTGCCGAGCAGACTCCCCGCCCCACCGATTCGGTATCGAACGCCGGCTGTCTCTCCGGTCGCCGACAAGCCGCCTGACCACCCGCGATCCGCGCTGCTGAGCCGTTGATTGATCAAAATCGACGGACTGCGGCCCGCGAGGGGGCTTTCGACCGGGGCGTCAAGCGACGGGCGAATGTCGATAACGCCTGCCAGGCCGTCCGCAGACTGACTCGTAATACCCGGCCCGCGCGTGACCACCATGCTGGCCACCGAGGACGGATCAATGACGCCGAGCGGAATCAGAGAGGGCCCTTCCCGCAGACCGGAATGTCCAAGCGGAATTCCGTCAAACGTGACTGCGACGCGCTTCGCGTTCATGCCCCGAACAAGCGGAGAACCGGTAAGCCGGCCTGACTGTGGAGCGAGCCCTCCGGCCAGTTCCTCCAACGCGTCCGGCACCGGGCGGAGCCACGAAAAAGCAGCCATCGGCAACGCGCGAACTCCTGACTGCTCACTCGAAACCATGTCGTCGGCGAGGTGCACCAGGCGTGAGCCCGCAACATCCACCGAATCACTCACCAACAACGTATCCTGCACCCCGCCAGCGAGTGCTGCCACGGGCATCCATAAGGCCACGATGACGACTGCGAGAAATCGTCGAACCGGGTCTCGAGATGAGGGACTTCTTGTGTCTGTTGCGACCAACGCGTACGTGCCTGCTTCTTCTAACACACTCGGGAAAAGCCCGGAATTCACCGT
Organism: Rhodothermales bacterium; assembly: GCA_013002345.1. NCBI lineage: Bacteria > Pseudomonadati > Rhodothermota > Rhodothermia > Rhodothermales > Rhodothermales bacterium. The sequence goes on along the minus strand of JABDKH010000153.1, from coordinate 7,127 downwards.
CGGCTGTGGTCGCAATGACTTGAATGCGACCCAGAACTGCCCATATGCCGCCGGAAGGCTGAATCCGAATCAAGTTCTCCCCTGCTCATAGGAACGCAAGAAAACCCGGTTTTCGGTCTGAGCCAGGCACCCCGATGTGCTGCCTTGAGAATGTAGCGGATCGGCTCCGATCTGGTAAGTCCATGTGGACAAGTTTTGGGAAAACCGAGCCCCGAATTCTACCTGAAAACCCATTATCGGGTAGCGAGCAGCGCTGTAAGGAATGGCCCGCCAGTACGCGTGGGTGGAAGCCGTTGCGAAAATTCCCTGCATCTCCTGATATTGACGAACGGCCTAAAGCCATGGAATCCATGTACAAAAATATCCTCGTACCCGTCGACCTTACGGACAAGAATGCAGCTGCCGTCGAGGAAGCCATTCGACTTGCTGCCGGTAAAGGGACGACAATCACCTTGCTGCACGTCATTGAAACGCTCGATCTACCCTTCGAGGAGATCGAGGATTTCTATAAACAGCTTGCGACCAAGGCCCGCCGAAAGCTCCGGCAACTTGGCAAGCGGGCCTCTGGACGAGGACCGGAACTCCGCTACGAGACGACGTACGGCAGGCGGGTGCGTGCGATCCTGGACCACGTCATTGACCAAGAGATCGATCTTGTGGTCATCACGTCTCACCAGATCGAGCCTGGCGACCCGCCGACGTCGTGGATGACCATAAGCCATCAGGTGGCGCTCTTTGCGAACTGCTCCGTCATGGTGCTTCGGCTGGATGACGTCGAGGATCCCGAGACCTGATCTGGTCTTCCGCCCCGCCGGTCCGCAAGGATTCTGCCCCGAGCCTTGGAACGACGGACGGGTCGATCCCGTCACACCTGCCACGCGCGGGAGCCTCCCCCGCAGTTGGTCACCTACTCTCCCTCACTGTTCGGGCACGATCGCGCACCCATGGCACGCACATCTCAGATGGCGAGCGTCGGCAAGCGGAAAGTCGAACTTTCGAATCTGACGAAAGTGCTCTTCCCGGCCGACGGGTTCGTGAAAGCCGAGGTCGTCCAGTACTACCTGTCGATCGCCCCGACCATACTGCGCCACATCCGCGGACGCGCGCTTACGCTGATACGGTTTCCGGACGGCATCGACGGTGAGACGTTCTACCAGAAGAACCGGCCCGGCTGGGCACCGGACTGGGTAGAATTCGCCACGCTTGGTGACGAAAAGAAGCTCGAGTACATCGTTGCTACGGAGGAGGCAACGCTCGTCTGGCTCGCCAACCTGGCATGCCTCGAGCTACATCAGCTTCATTCCAGAAGCCCGCATCACGATCGGCCCGACTACATCGTTTACGACCTCGACCCACCCGAGGAATACGACTTCGGTGCGGTTGTCGACCTCGCCCGACGGTTGCGCGAGCACCTTCAGAATTACGGCTACAACCCCTTCGTGAAGACGACCGGCCGAAAAGGGCTCCATGTTGTCACGCCGATCGAACCCAGGTACAGTTTCGGCGAGGCATTTGAAGCCGCAAAGAAGGTCGCCGAGGTCTTCGTTCGGGCCAACAGCGCAGAAACGACGCTGCACATCAAGAAAGAATCACGCAAGGGACGTGTGCTCATCGACATCTATCGAAATCGTCCCGCGCAATCCATCGTGTCTCCGTACAGTCTTCGAGGCGCTCCGGCGGCGCCCGTGTCTATGCCACTCTCGTGGGATCAGGTCGCCGGACTGGAGTCTCCGGCCTTGTTCAACATCGATACCGCCCCAGAGCATGTCCTCTCTGCGGGCGACGCGTGGGAAGCCATCGGAGCCTACGCGACGGGCCTCCATTCGGACAAGGCCGTCACGCAACGAAAGTCTACCGGAGCATCGCGCAAGCACAAAACGCCGGACCAGCTGGCGGCCTACGCAAAAAAACGAAAGTTCAGCAAGACACCCGAACCGGAGCCGCTCGAGGCTCTCGGTCAGGGTAATGCCTTCGTGATTCACCGGCATCACGCGTCACATCTGCACTATGATCTGCGGCTCGAAGAAGATGGCACATTGAAGTCGTGGGCCGTACCCCGTGGAATGCCTCCGTATCCATCGCTGAAGCGACTTGCCGTAGCCACCGAAGACCATCCTCTCGAGTACCTCAACTTCGAGGGGGCGATCCCGAAAGGCCAGTATGGCGCCGGGTCCATGTGGATCTATGCACGCGGCAAGTACGAGAAGACAAAGATCAAGAAAGACGGATTCTACTTTCGACTGAGCAGCACGGAGATTACGGCCGAGTACCGCATGTATGAGACGAGTAACAAACAGTGGCTGCTCGAGAGGCTCGACAACCCACAGACCAACTGGCTCAAAGACCCGAAGGACTTCATGTTTGCCGAGCGGGTGACGGAGGTGCCGGAGGGTGAGTACACGTACGAATTGAAGTGGGATGGCATTCGGGCGATGATTGTCATCGACGAGGGCGAGGTCCGAATTCTGAGTCGCAACCATCGAGATATCACGTCCAGGTTTCCAGAGCTCACCGTGTCTGAGGAAGCGTTTCGAAATGCCTCGGGTGTCTTCGACGGAGAGATCGTGTGTCTTGACGATGAGGGCAAGCCGAGCTTCCGGGATGTGATCAACCGACTCCACCGCTCGGGCGAATCGAGCATCAAGAGCGCGTCGCAGAAACACCCCGCACACTGCTATCTGTTTGACTGTCTCTTCCTGGATGGCCGAACACTTGTCAACGATCCGATCGAGAGACGCCGCGACTGGCTGGCGGATTCCGTTCGTCGCGACTCACCCTACCGGGTCAACGAATCGCTCGATGATGGTCATGCCCTGTTCAATGCTGTTCAGCAGATGGGCCTCGAGGGGATTGTCGCGAAAGAAGCCGGCGGCCGCTATTATCCGGGGCGCCGTTCACGCACGTGGCTCAAGGTGAAGGTGCGACAGTCTGACGATTGCGTAATCCTTGGCTTCACGACCGGAAAGGGTGATCGGGAATCCTATTTCGGTGCCCTACAGATCGGATTTTACGAAGACGGCGAGCTGCTGTACCGCGGAAAAGTCGGTACCGGATTCACTACCAGGCAGCTGAAGAGTCTGCACGCCCAACTCCGTAAAATCCCGCAGATAGACAGACAGATCGCCGAAAAACCCGCTGATGACAACGAGACAACCTGGATTCAGCCGCGGCTGTTCTGCGAAGTTGAATATTCGCAGATCACTGGCAGCGGGACCTTTCGAGACCCTGTATTTGTTCGAATGCGTCCCGACCTGTCGCCAGAAGATCTCTGATGCGGGGTACGCGACATCCATAAACACACAGGAGGCACACCATGCGAGCGATCTGGAAAGGGCACATCCAGTTCTCCCTGGTAACCATTCCCATTCGGGTATACAGCGCGATCGAATCGTCGGAAACGATCCGATTCAACCAGCTGCACTCGGAGGACTATGGTCGCATCACGTACGACAAGCGGTGCAAGAAATGTAACGACCTTGTTAGCGGAGACCAGATCGTCAAGGGCTTCGAGTACGAGCCTGATCAATACGTTGTGGTCGAACAATCCGACATCGAAAAGCTTCGCGTGAAGAGTACGCGGATCATCGAGATCCAGGGCTTTGTGGATGCCGCGGAAGTACACCCGACGCTGTATGACACGCCATACTTTGCGGGACCGGACGGCACGGTCGGTGCCAAGACGTATGCTCTGCTGTGCCATACGCTGAAGAAGAGCAACAAGCTTGGAGTCGGAAAGGTGGTACTTCGAGATCGCGAGAGCATCGTGCTGCTGTCGCCGATCGGGCCGGGCCTCCTGATGCACAAGATTCGTTATCCCAACGAGCTACGCGATATCGCGAGTGTGCCCCAGCTCGAGGATGTCAAGGCTGACAAGGATCAGCTTCAACTTGCGCAGACTCTGGTCGACTCAATGTCGATGTCGCTGTCCGACATTGATCTCACGGACGGATATACGGCGGCTCTCAAGGACCTCGTCAAGGCCAAGGTCGACGGGAAGGAGATCATTGTTATGGAAGAGCAGGAGAAGCCGGTCGTCGACATCATGACGGCGCTCAAAGAGAGCATCGAGCAAGCCAAAACGTCCAAGAAGCCGATGAAGAAGGCGACGGGCAAGGCGAAGTCGACCCGAAAAACCGCGTCCAAATCGACTTCCACGAAGTCACGAAAAAAGAAGTCCGCCTGAGCGCTTAATCGGACGGTCCCACATGGCGAAAATCCTGCCGCTGAAGTCGGTACAGCCTCGAAAGTTCGGCTACAAGAAGGCCCGTCGGCATGCTCGGCCGGATTCCGAGCACACTGGCCAGATTGATATGTTCGCGCCTACAGCGCGGATCATTGCCATGCCGTCGCGACCCGGCGTGTTTGAAGAGGCGCTACTGTATGATGAGCGAGGCAATGCGGAGAAGGCATACGAATCCTACAAGAGGGCGATTCTGGCTGACGAGTATGTCGCGGATGCGTATTGCAATCTGGGTATCCTCGAGTCAGAGGCCGGTCGGATCGGTGAGGCAATCGACTGCTTCAAGAATTCGCTGACGAAGGATCCGGTACTCTTCGAGTCGCATTTCAATCTTGCCAACGTGTATTTCGATCTGGGCGACTATCGGCCGGCGCAGGTGCATTACGAGATCGGGGCGTCACTCGAGCCCGAGTACGCGAATCTGTACTTCAACCTTGCGCTGGCACTGGCGATGCTTGAGGATCTTGATCATGCCGTGGAGGCGCTCGAGACGTATCGTCGATTGGCTGACCCGGCCGAAGCCGAGAAGGCGACGATGCTGCTGGCCACGTTGAAGCATTCGGTCGAACAATCTTAGCGACGTCGTACGTCGTGAGGCCGCGACGGATACGCGGCAATCTGAGACCCTCAGCGAGTCGTTGCGAACTCTCTTTCAAGCGGTCATTGCGAGCTCCCGAAGGGAGTGCGGCAATATTAGACGCTGCGATACGCCTCATCCTCTCGGATCGCCACGTCGGCCCCGGCCTCCTCGCGACGACGACTGCTCCTCCGTCTTTGCCGCGAAGGCCGCAATTCATGGCTGCATGTGGCGCCCTCCGACTCGTATGGATCCCCCGCCAAGCGGGGGATGACGTGGCTGTATGATGCTGCACCCACGCCATCGTCGTTGCGAGCTCCCGAACGGAGCGCGGCAATCCTGGACGCTGCGACGCACCTCATCCTCTCGGATCGCCACGTCGGCCTCCAGGCTCCTCGCGAGGACGACTGCTCCTCCGTCTTTGCCGCGAAGGCGGCAATCTATGGCTGCATGTGGCGCCCTCCGACTCGTATGGATCCCCCGCCAAGCGGGGGATGACGTGGCTGTATGATGCTGCACCCACGCCATCGTCGTTGCGAGCTCCCGAAGGGAGCGCGGCAATCTTGAACGCTGCGACGCACCCCACCCTCTCGGATCGCCACGTCGGCCCCGGCCTCCTCGCGCGGCGACTGCTCCTCCGTCCTTGCCGCGAAGGCGGCAATCCATGGTTGCATGTGGCGCCCTCCGACTCGTATGTATCCCCCGCCAAGCGGGGGATGACGTGGCTGTATGATGCTGCACCCACGCCATCGTCGTTGCGAGCTCCCGAACGGAGCGCGGCAATCTTGAACGCTGCGACGCACCCCACCCTCTCGGATCGCCACGTCGGCCCCGGCCTCTTCACGATGACTTGAGGAATCGATGCGCGCGAACTCCCGCCGCCCTCCTCGCGAAAAAGCAATTCGCCGCTGCACTCCCATCGCTTACACGGCCTTCGCCGCTAGATATTCCGCGGCCCGTTTGCTAGTTTTCGCGCGCTGACAGCCGAATCTCTACCGCACTGAAACGACGTTACCGGCGCTCCGCGCGGATTCGGAGCAGCCTCCGTCCGTCCGCTGAGGGGCTTCGACCCACCGAGTCGCGAATCGCCGCACCAATCAACACCGTTCAACATGACCTTTTCCTTAATCGACTACGTCGTTTTCGGCGGCTACGTTCTGCTGATCATCGGAATCGGCCTGTGGGTATCTCGCGAAAAGGCGGGCCACGAGAAAGACACAGAGGACTACTTCCTCGCCAGCAAATCACTTCCCTGGTGGGCCATCGGCGCCTCACTTATAGCCTCCAACATCTCGGCAGAGCAGTTTATCGGAATGTCGGGATCAGGCTTCCGGCTTGGTCTGGCAATAGCCACCTATGAGTGGATGGCAGCCATCACGCTGCTGATCGTAGCCTGGTTCTTCCTGCCGATCTACCTGAAGAAAGGCATCTTCACGATGCCGCAGTTTCTGGAGGAACGCTACGACGCCCGCGTCCGCACGCTACTTGCGGTCTTCTGGCTGCTCGTCTACGTCTTCGTCAATCTCACGTCCGTCCTGTATCTCGGCGCCCTCGCCATGGAAGGCATCATGGGCATCGAATTGTGGATGGGCGTGATCGGACTCGCGACCTTTGCAGCGGCCTACAGTATCTACGGTGGATTGAAAGCCGTAGCGTGGACCGATGTCGTGCAGGTGTTCTTCCTCGTCGGCGGCGGACTCCTGACGACCTACCTCGCACTGGACGCATTCAGTGGCGGCCAGGGGGCGATTGCCGGATTTACGAAACTGCTCGCCGAGGTCCCCGATCGCTTCAACATGATTCTCTTCGAGGGAGAACTCATGTACAATGAGGTAGAGGATGGGGCAATTATCTCAAAAGATGCTTACGACCTCCTGCCCGGCCTCAGCGTGCTGCTCGGCGGCATGTGGATCGCCAACCTGTTTTACTGGGGTTGCAATCAATACATCATCCAGCGCGCCCTGGCGGCAAAGAGTCTGCGGGAAGCACAGCGCGGAGTCGCGTTCGCCGGCTACCTGAAGCTCTTGCTCCCGTTGATCGTCGTCATCCCGGGAATCGTTGCCTATGCACTCGAAGCTCCGATCACACGTGGTGACGAAGCCTACCCCTGGTTGTTGAATCAATACGTCGGTCCGGGCCTGAAAGGTCTGACCTTCGCCGCTCTGATCGCTGCGATCGTCTCGTCGCTCGCTTCGATGATGAACAGCACGTCGACCATCTTCACGATGGACCTGTACCGGAATTACTTCAAGAAGGGCAGCTCCGAGGGCGAACTCGTAAAGGTCGGGCGCATCGTCGCCCTCGTCGCCA
>JABDKH010000152.1 GCA_013002345.1 Rhodothermales bacterium | reverse complement strand
CGGGTTCCCACCCGCATGCCGGCACCTCGAAATACATCGCGCGTACTACGCACCGTGAATCTGATCAACCTTCTTCCATGAAGCTACCCCCATTCATCACCCGCACCGGACGATATCTCGTCAGCCTCGCAACAAACTCCCTGTTCTGGGCCGGTCTCGCGGGATTCGTCGTTCTCGGGGTTCTCCTGCTGCTGGCCCTCGATCGCGTTATCATGCCTTCATATACAAGGCAGGATGCCGCCATTACGGTCCCAAGCGTTCAGAACATCCCGTTCGAAAGCGCCCGCAGAATGCTCGAGGCCAGAGATCTTCAGGTCGAACGCGTCGTGCAGCGATTTAACCCGAACATCGAGAAGGAAATCGTGGTCGACCAGAACCCTCCGGCCGAAGCCCGGGTCAAGTCCGGCCGCCGGATCTACCTGTCAGTGAACTCGGGATCCGTCCCGACCGTCACCGTTCCTCGGGTGGAAGGCCTTGCCCTGCGTGAAGCAAAAAACCGCATGCTCACCGCTGGACTCAAAGTCGCATCCGAGCGACCCGATCCCATTCCGTCACCGTACGAGAATACAGTCACCAACCAGAGTCCACCCGCCGGATCGACGGTAGATCGCGGATCTTCCGTGACACTGTGGTTCAGCACCGGGCTGGGGACAGACTACGTCGAGGTGCCGCAGGTCGAGGGAATGACCATCCAGCAGGCCCGAAGGGCTCTCCTCGCACTCAGATTGCGCTCCGTGGCCGTCGATGCAATTTCTGAGGAGGACACCGTCGCCCGCCAGAGCAGAGCGGCCGGAACCCAGGTCCGGCAGGGATTCGAGATACGCCTCTTCGCAGCACCGAGAGGAGAATAGGCCACGTCACTCCACGAGACGTACGCTGATCTCCGGCGTCGTGCGGACCTCAATGCGTTCGCGATGCTTCGTGGGGATGGCGCGCCCCACATAGTCCGCGTGTATCGGGTACTCCCGATGGCCACGGTCAATCAACACCACGAGTTGAATGGACCTGGGGCGACCATAGGCGACAATCGCGTCCAGAGCCGCCCTCGCCGTCCGGCCCGTAAACAGCACGTCATCGACGAGTATGACATCCCGGTCCGTCAGATCAATATCCCCGAAAGACTCCCTGGAGGCCCTCGGGGCGTCATCCCGATAGAGGGACACATCGAGCGGATAGACTGGCACCGACCCGTCAACAGCCGGAATCGCAGCCGCAATCGCCTCGCCGATCTTCTCGCCGTCGTTGAGAATGCCGAGGATCACCAGGTTGTCGGCGCCGCGATTGCGTTCGACGATTTCGTACGCCAGTCGGACGATGATGCGATGGACCCGTTCGGCGGGGAGTATCTCAGTATCCGACATGGGAGCCTCGATCTGGGGTCTGTACATCAAACCGGGCCATGTGCCGGCCGGGGCCTTTTTAGAACATCGCCTTGATGCTTCCCCATGTTCTCCGGATCGCCGTCGGCGTGTAATTCACTGATTCGAGACGCAACACCTGGCGCGAGCCATCGGCCAGAATGGCCTGCAGACGATAGTCGATCAGCTCACTCGCCGATTTGAAGACCTGGTCGTCTCTGACGCTATATAGCCTCCCGGCCCCGTGCGGCGCCTGGGTCCTGACCAATACGAATTCGTTGTTCGTGGTCGTGGTGCGCCGGTGCAGCTCATATGCCGAAACGCCGTCCTCCACGTCTGCCTGCCAGGCAATCTCGAAGTTCTCCCCCTTCGGCTGAACACTGAAATAGCTCAACCGAACGCTGAACAGGGTGGCTGACGCAGCGCCCAGGACAAATACGGCAGCTATGAATGCAGCTTTTGACACAGACGGTCGTGAAGAAAATGCTGTCGAAGACAGTGTTCGGACTATGCGGCAAAATAGGGCGTGGACCAGAACATGTCCACAGATTTTAGCCTGCTCTGGTGAACTGTCAGGAATCCCTGACAGCCGTTCGGTTCGGGCAGTTACTCCTCTTGCAATGCCCGTAGATGTGCAGGGAGTGGTGCTTGACCTCGAAGTCGTAGATCTCGGCCACCATTTCCTGAATACTCTGGATCCTGGGATCGCAGAATTCGAAGAGCTCATTGCAGTCCATGCAGATCAGGTGGTCGTGCTGCCAGTAGCTGTAGGCGCGCTCATACTTCGCCTGTTTGTTGCCAAACTGATGCTTGACGACCAGGTCACAGTCTATGAGAAGGTCCAGTGTGTTGTACACCGTCGCCCGGCTTACGCGAACGCCGCTCTCCTTCAGTTTCGCATACAGCTCGTCGGCGTCAAAATGACCAGAAGTCTGGTAGACTTCTTCCAGAATCGTGAACCGTTCCGGCGTCTGCCGTTGATTCCCGTCCTTCAGGAAATCGCTGAAGATCCGGCGAACCTCCTCCTGTTGACGCTTTGGAATAAGTGACATGTCGGTTGTTGCTTACCGCGGCCACGGATGAACCGGGCCTCAAGAGCCGGGTTCCAGTGGCACAATCAGGGTTCGGGCGTCTTTCCACACTGCATCTGCGACCTCCTCGGGCGGACCGTTTCCATCGATCGACACGACGCGATCGTGATTTTCCCGTGCGATGCGTTCATAGGCCGCCTCAACCCGTTCGAAGAATGCCTCGCCGCCCGATTCCAGGCGATCTTCTTCGCGATGTCGGCGACGCCGCGCCGCAACTTCCAGAGTGACTCTGAGATAATAGGTTCGGTCCGGCTCCAGTCCTCCGGTGACGCGGCGATTGAACTCCGAAAGCCAGTCAAAATCGCCGATCTGTCTCCCTCCCCCCTGGTAGGCAACCGTAGAATCATAGAACCGGTCCAGAATGACGACAGCGCCTTCGGCAAGAAGCGGCCGGATCTTCTCCTCGCACAGCTGTGATCGAGCGGCCGAGAAAAGCAGGAGTTCCGCCAGTGGCTCGACGTGCAACGCTGGATCCAGCAACAGCGGCCGAACACGCTCCGACAGCAGCGTGCCACCCGGCTCCCGAAAGACGGTGGAATCGACACCCAGCGCCTGGCACCTCTTGCGCAGCAGGCGAATCTGAGTGCCCTTTCCACTGCCGTCAATTCCCTCGAACGTAATGAGAGGCATAGTGTGGGACGATTCTGCCCCGTTATGAGCCCAGAAGCTCCGGAGCAAGAAATCGGGTTTGATTCGTTAATACATACTGTGACCGGTCCGCTTGCCGAACCGCTTGCATAAGCTGCAATCTCAAATTATACTGGTTTGTGCGTTTGAAGCACGTCGCCACCATCTCGAACGTCGTCGCCGCACACAAGGTAGAGAAACCCATTTTTGCACGCCTGGCGGGCGAAAAATCGATCCAAAGCGAGCATGTTTGAATACGGCTTTGACGATCAGGAAGAGTTTGCGGACGAGCAGCGACTGACTGACCTCGTCTCCGCATACGAGTCAGGCGAGTCAGCCTACTATGACTCCGATACGCTCGAAGAGATCGCGACCTACTACTTCGAGCGTGCGGACTATGAGGGAGCTCTCGGCGTGATCGACAGGCTGCTCGACAGCTACCCGTTCTCGTCGGACGCCTGGATGCGACGCGGCGTGCTCATGAACAACCTCGGCCGTCACGACGACGCGCTGCAGGCCTACGACAAGTCTCTCGCGATCAACCCCAATGACACAGAGACTATAGTCAATCGGGGTATCACGCTCGACACGCTCAACGATGCTGAGGCTGCTCTTGCGGCGTATGAGCAAGCACTGTGTCTCGATCCCTCTCACGACGACGCCCTGTTCAACAAAGGCGTTACGCTGGAGCGGATGGAACGGCTCGCCGACGCGGTCGAAGTTTTCGTCTCGTGCATCGAGATGAATGAGGATCATCCGGAGGCGTGGTACGAGCTCGGCTACTGCTACGATCGCCTGGGGCAGGATGCGCGAAGCGTCGAGTGCTACGATCGGCATATCGACCAGGACCCTTACTCTTGCGACGCCTGGTACAACCGGGGAATCGTGCTCAACCGCATGAAGCGATTCAAGGACGCGGCATGGTCGTACGACATGGCGATTGCCATCAAGGAGGATTTTGCCTCCGCTCATTACAATCGCGGAAATGCGTTGGCGAATATGAATCGCCTCCAGGAAGCTATCGCCAGCTACGCTCAGGTCATTGAACTAGAAGGCGGTGACGCGGCGACGCACTACAATATCGCACTTGCCCACGAGGAGCTCGGCCAGTTCAGTGCTGCCATTCATCAGTTCAGAAATGCGCTGAAGGAAGATCCGAAGTATGCGGAGGCATGGTACGGACTCGGCTGCTGCTTCGACGCGCAGGACCAGCACACGGAAGCCATCGAGTTCTACGATCGCGCAATCAGCATTACCCCGGATGTCGGCGAGTTCTGGTATGCCAAAGCTGACAGTGAGCACGTGATCGGCAAGCTCCAGCAGGCCGCCGACTCGTACCGCATGGTGGTGAAACTTGATTCCGGAAACCGTGACGCGTGGCTTGATTATGCCGAGACGCTTTTCAAGGCCTCGAGAATGGAGGAGGCACTGGAGGCGTATAGCCGGGCCCTCTCGCTGAAACCTGACTGCGCCGGCGCGTACGTTCAGCAGGCCAAGGCCCTGTTGGCTCTCGGAAGATCCGAGGAAAGCCTCCGCTCCCTCAAGATGGCGTTTGTCATTGATCCAAAGAAGAAGGATGAATGGCAGACTTCGTGGCCCGAGTTGCTCGCCGATTCAGATATCCGCCGCGAACTGGGGCTGGATAGTTAAGTACGAGTACACTTCTCCAGAAGGGTGGGCGGCGCGCGAAACGGCCGCCCGTTTTGTTTCCAGAAGATCCGACCACCGTGCCGATTAAAGGGATCCCGCAAATCATCGCCAACTACGCCCGGGGACTTCTCATGGGCGGTGCCGACATCATACCCGGGGTCAGCGGTGGAACAGTTGCTCTCATCGTCGGGATCTATGAGCGCCTGGTTCACTGCATCAAGCTTGTGTTTGATTCGCTGGTTGCGCTGCTGCGTGGAAGCGTGCCGGAGTTCCGCAGACACCTCGCGGAGGTCGAGTGGCTACTCATCGTTCCGCTGTTTGCCGGAATTGTGACGGCACTCCTGATCGGGGCCGCCTTCATTCCCGATCTGCTGGAAAACTACCCCGTGCAGATGCGGGCGCTCTTCTTCGGATTGATCGTCGGTTCGCTGACTATTCCATGGCGACGGATGACGGAGCGCGGTCCGCGCGCGCTCGCCCTGGCTGTTGCATCCGCCGTTGCGGCATTCGTGCTGGTTGGCCTACCGGCGCGAGAGGCCGTCGACCCGTCGCTCTGGTCAGTTTTTCTCATGGCAGCCGTCGCAATCTGCGCCATGATTCTGCCGGGAGTAAGCGGCGCATTCTTCCTTCTCGTGTTCGGTATTTACGAGCCCACACTTACAGCAATTGACAACAGAGAACTCCTGTACGTTGCAGTTTTCGGTGCCGGAGCCGCCGTCGGACTCGGGTCGTTCTCCGGAATCCTCAACTGGCTCCTCGAACACTACCACGACCTGACGATGGCCGTTCTTCTCGGCCTTATGGGAGGCTCGCTCCGCGCCCTCTGGCCATGGATCACCGTCGACCGGTCTCTTCTCCTTCCGGATTCGACAGACAACATCCTGCTGCCCGTCGCTCTCATGATCGCAGGGGTCGTTTTCGTTCTGGCGCTTTCTCGTTTCAGTGGTCCAGAACTTCGCAACGCAACGACCGCCTAGCGACGTATCGCGAACGTCGCCGACGCCTGACCCGTTGCGCCGACGATCCGAAGCACGTACACCCCCGAGGCCAGTTCCAGACCGATGAGCGGAAGTCGTACGGATCCCGCCGGCAATGACTGGTAGGACTTTCGCAAGACGACTCGCCCCAGCATGTCCACAACCTCGATGCCCAGCCGTCCGGCGTGCGGCAGTTCCACCTCAACGACTACACGCTCTCCCGCGGGATTCGGATAGATCGTGCGCACCGTCGGCACGTTGCCCGCTGTGCGTGGCAGAGCCTCACGAGCCGTCACAACCCGGTCGTTGCGATAATACAGCAGCCCTCCTGAAGCGACGCCGATGATCACATCCAGATCACCATCTCCGTCCAGATCGCCGAGAGCCGGCGACACGATTCCCGTGACCGGCACCAGGATCGGTTCGCCCTCGACGAACTGGTGGGCCTGGGGCGATCCCACGTTTCGATAGAAGCGGACCGTACCGTCGTCCGACCCAACAAAAAGATCCACATCACCGTCCGCGTCATAGTCAGCTAACGCCGGCCGGCTCCGCTGGCCGGCATCGATACCTGCAAACTGTTCTTGCTCAAGAGTCAGAACGGGTGCGCACCGCGATCCAATGTTCTTGAAGTAGTTGACATTGCCCGCACCTTCGCCCACAAAAAGATCTGCATCCCCATCGGAATCGATGTCCGCCCAGGACGGCGCACTGTTTGAACCCACATCGATTCCGGCAAAGTTGGACTCATCGAGAGCCCACGCATCGGCGCCACCGCTCCCGTTGTTAACGTATGAACGGATCGTGCCGTCGAACCCGCCAATGAACAGGTCGATGTCCAGATCGCAATCAAGATCGACGGCGGCCGGAGTAGCCGAGAACCCCTGAAACGAGATCACGTCCGTACCGAGTACATCGAGCCCGGTTGGCGTTTTCTTGATGAGAGCGAGTGACGCGTGCGTTGGATCGAACGGTGAAATGATGTTCCCCACTGCAATGTCAGGATTGCCGTCACCCGTGAGATCAGCAATGACGGGGGCCGCTTCGGATCCTACATCAATGACGGGCAGGTATCGTCGGGTTACCAGATCGAAGGCACCGTTGACCTCTTCAAAGCGATAGAAGTTTTCAACGCTTGATGAGCTCGTCACAAACGCTCCTCCCTGCACGCCGACGAACAAATCCAGCGCACCGTCCGCATCGATGTCGGTGACCCTCGGAGCATTGAACCCGGACGTGTTCACCGCATCCGCACCGCTGCGCATGGCCGCATCCGACTCGCGCACCAGGGCCGGAGTGCCGCAGGTACCCTCATTCCTGAACAGGATCAGATTTGGCTCGAAAAAATCACCCCATAGAAGGTCCGGATCGTTATCTCCGTCCAGATCCGAGAATGACATGGCACTCGCTCCATGAAGCGCTGAACCGCCCCGCTTGCCGATCCCGCCCACAACCTCGATGCCCTGATAACGATCCTCAACGAACGTAAAGACAGGATCGCCGTTGCCGTCGGTACCGATCCACTCGTATCTGGAGATTGTGCCCGACTGACGGCCTATCATCAGGTCGAGGCGGCCGTTGCAATCGACATCGACAACGACAGGAAGCGTCGGAGGCTCCGTCACAATGACGTCACCCGTGTCCGTTTTGAGTGTGTCGGCGGACGGCGTGAAAGCCGGCTGGGATGTGCCACCGTCATTCCGATAAACACGAATGCGCCCGAACGGCTGTTCGGCCAGCAGATCGAGATCCTGATCGCCGTCGACGTCTGCGAACGTGAACCACTGCCCGACATCGAGTCTCTGATAGTCGTCGGTCACAAAAACGAAATCCGCCGACTGCCCGCTTCCGTCATTTCGAAAGAACATTACCGAACCCACGTGCTCCTGAACGAAGAGGTCCAGGTCACCGTCGCCGTCGATGTCTACGAACTCAGGCCGCGGGCCATCGAATCCGCCGAGGAATGGGTACCGGAGTGAAAGCCCGGCGTCGGTCACAGAAAAGGGAGACACGACGCGGACGAGCTGGTGGTCCTGCGCCATGACGAACTCGCCGGGAGTCGCCAGCAGAACAGCGATGGTCAGAAACAACCGGGTCAGCGACCGAATGGCGAAGTCATCTGGTTCCGAGTCCTGCCGCAAAAGGGCCAACCTCAAGTACTTTCGTGATGTCTCCTGTGATCCGGTCGATCATTACGACCGTTCCGTCCCGTCCGTTGTCGCCCAGGTCGTGCCTCGGTGTGTACAACCCGCTCGCATTCCTGTTGGATATGTAGAGAAGGCTGCCATCCGGTGAGAGGGCAGAGCCGTGGGGCTCGGACAGACCGTCACCCGTAATTATTCTCTCAACCCGGCGGTTCACGACGGAGACGACCGTCACCGTGTTGGCGTCCTTGTTTCCGACGTACAGGTGCAGCCCGTCAGGTGCAAATACCGGATGCCACGGGGATGCGTTCGCGCCGACGGACCAGGAAAACGCCGGAATCGACGGCGTTGCCAGATCAAAGAAGAGGATCTCGTTTGTCAGCTGAGCGGTCGCCGCCAGAGTCCCGCCATCCGGTGTAATGACGTGTTGCACAAATGAGTGGATCGGACCTGCAACGGGAGAGAATGTGACGTCTTCCGACGCCGTCTCGTACGTGATTATTTGATTCTGACCCAGGGACGAGGAATAGACGAACGCCCCGGTTGGGTCGGTCGCGAGTGCGTGCGGCCGCGGAAACACAACGGAAATGACCCCGCCGCTCATGTCACTTCGACGAATCTTTCCGATTGACGCGGGCGGATTGGGCGCAGACAGCGATCGGCCGGCGTAAAGCCAGTCTGCAGCGGGGTCGATCGCCAGCATTCCCGGTGTTTCAAACTCAAATTCGCCCGACAGATTATTCATTCGGTCAAACCGGGCGATGCGGTTCTCTCCGATCAGCGAAACGTACCAGTAGCTCCCGTCGGGTTCGACAGCGACGTGGTGAGGTTTTGAAGTCGCGGAGTAGCCGTGGTCTCTCAAGTCGACGACGCGGGCCACGACGTTCGTCGTCATGTCGATGATCGACACGGTGGCGGCCTCCTGATTCGCGACGTACAGAAGATCCTCCGCATCCTCAAACGCGACCGTACCGTCGTCGCCGGGCGCACCATCAGTGATCCATTCGCGCAAGAGCTGGAGTTCATTCTGCGACAGCGTGTCGGCCGCCAACTCGCCGGGGTGCGCGCCTCCGACCCTCGCCGTCGCCATACGCAGCAGGAGGCTTCGGGCAGGGCTGAAAGGAATAACGACATCGCCATACCGGGAGCCTTGAAACACATCCTGCCACGACGCCAGGGAAAGCCCGGCCTCCTGCGAAAGCAGTCCATGACACGACGTGCATTTCTGGTTCAGGGTCGGCTGTATCTGACGGGAGAACACCGTCTGCAGGGGACCCGAGTCGCCCCCAAGATTCGACGAGAGCTCGCAGCCAGACAGTCCGAGCACCGAAAGAAACGGAGCAAGAACGAGCCATATCCAGAATCGTCTCATCACGTATACCGTGCCATCAGGTGGGAATGCCGACGGGTGGTCTATTTCACAACCGTTATGAGCCGCGTCAGAATCGTAGAAGATCCTGACACACGCAGGACGTACCGACCAGCCGGAAGACCAGCGGCGTCAATCGGGATTCCCCGCGTCACGCCTTGCGGGAGTCGAATGGGACCGACTTCGATTACTCTGCGGCCGAGGATGTCATAAACGGTCGCGCGGATCTCATCCGGCTCCGAGAGACGAAGCGCGGCGAGCGCGACATCTGCGAAGGGGTTCGGGAAGATGTTCAACGATGCGGCGGGCCCGTTCGGGTCCTCGTCGTCGACATTCGTCTTGTTCAGCGGAGGTCTCACCACGAAGAGCCCCTCTCCGATACTGCTGATCAACACGGAACCGCTGGCGAAATACGGGTACGTGCTCCACGCCCCGCTGAATCCGGCCGCATCACTACTGGGAAACGTGTCGAAGAACGCGATTTCTCTCGGGTTCAGAATATCCGTCAGGTCTACGACCCGTAGCCCGCTCTGGTAGTTGGCCATATATACCCAGCTGCCCAGCACGTAGAGATTATGGTCGATGGCGCCGGACGGACCCTCATACGTCGTAAGCAGGAATGGCGCATCGAGATCCGCCACATCCCAGATGCGGGTTGTGGTCAGAGAGACAAGTCCGTTTCGCTCGTCCAGTTCATCATTCTGAAGGAAGTACCGATGATCCTCCGTGAGCCATCCCTGGTGGACGTACGTGTTCTGGGAGATCGGGTAGGTCGCAAGTGAGATCGCGAACGGGGCCTGCTTGTCCGTCACGTCGGCAATGCTGATTGCCGTCTCGTTTGAGCCGAAGCAGATTTCCCGACCCGTGTGGTCCGTATCGGGTCCGTCGTAGATCACGCACTGCACGTCATGCGAATAGCCCGAGCCGGCTCTGCCTGTCCCGGCATGTGCAAAGCAACCGGCAAACGTGGGTTGCTCCGGTGTGCGCACGTCGACGATGTGCAAACCCGGCCCACAATTCGCAAGATCGCCACCGCGGGATCCGACCGCGTAGGCAAACCCCGATTCTTCGTTGACAAAGATGTTGTGCGACGAGCCCACCCCTGTGTAGACGGCTGTCGGTGAGAACGTGACGGGCTTGACGGTGACGTTTCGCAGCTGGGTAAGATCGAATACCTGAATGCCGTGGCCAGAGGCTTCTGACACGACCAACGCGTGGTCCCTGTACACCTTGATGTCCCGCCAGGACGATTGGAGAGTCTGTGTCGGGAGAGTTCCGACCAGCCAGGGAGCCTCGGGGTCCGAGATATCTACGAATCCCGTCCCGGAGCTGAGACCAACCAGTGCGTACTCTTTGCCGGTTTGCGAATCGGTCCAGCCCCACACATCGTTGAGCGATCCTTCGGCTACACCGAGTTCCGCTTTCGACATAAATGACAGAAGATCGACATTGCCACACGGATAGGTCGCTGCGAATCCATCGGCACAGGGCTCAACTGACCCGGCAAAGACCGCATCCTGTTGGGCCACAGCTTCTTGCGTCGGCGACCATTGCGCCGCTGCCGAAAGACCTGTCGCCACGGCTGCCAGCAAGGCGAATACGCTACGGGCGAGTTTACCAGACAACGCGGTTCACCGGTAGAATTGTGATGATAGGCCGACACGATAGGGATGCACAGCAGTCCGGATCAAGGCACGATTGAGTCCGCGAACGCGCCCCGGTCGATTGCCGCATACATATATTACGTCGGATCGGCAGAACGAGGTCCCACGACGCCTCTTGTCGATTGCCTCAGCCCCGACAGAGCCAGATGTCTCGACCATGCAGCCTCTCCAAAATCGACTTGCGCTCGTCACCGGAGCCTCATCCGGGATAGGCAAAGCCTGTGCCCAGGCGCTTGCGGGTGCCGGTGCCCGGCTCGTACTGGCGGCACGTCGGACGGATCGGCTTCGATCTCTTGCGGACTCGCTACGCAGTGATGGGACCGACGTACTCGCGCTAGACCTTGACGTCCGCGACAGCGCCGCCGTCGATGCTGCCGTGGACAGTCTCCCGGCCGAGTGGTCGGAGATCGACATTCTGATCAACAACGCGGGACTCTCGCGAGCTCTCGATACCGTATTTGGCAATCGTGTCGATGACATCGACGCGATGGTGGATACAAACGTCAAGGGCCTGCTGTACGTCACGCGGGCTGTAGTACCCGGTATGGTGGCGCGGGGACGGGGACACGTGTGCAACATCGGTTCGGTGGCCGGCCGCGAGGTATATCCGGGCGGCGCCGTCTATTGCGCGACGAAGCATGCGGTGTTGGCGATCACGAAAGGCCTGAAGATGGATCTGCACACGACGGGCGTGCGCGTTTCGTCGGTCGATCCGGGGTTGGTCGAAACCGAGTTCAGCAGCGTACGATTCGACGGCGACGACGAAAGAGCCGCCAGAGTGTATCAGGGAATGACGCCCCTGACTGCGGAAGATGTAGCGGACGCCGTACTATATTGTGTGAGCCGGCCCGATCACGTGAATATATCGGAGATCATTATGATGCCGACCGATCAGTCATCTTCTACAATGGTGAATCGGACGTCGTCGTAACGGGTCGAGCCCCATCCCACCCGATGCATTCCCTACATCCACTATGTCCAGAATTGCTCTCGTGCTTGTGGTGTCAATTCTCGCCGGCTGCTCAGGCTCGAAAGACATCATCCGTCGACAACAGGAAGAGATTGCTCAACTTCGTGTTCAAAATGACCAACTGAGCGACAGGCTTGCTGGAATCAAGCCCGTCGACTCGCGAGACGCGGCGGTCGCCGAGCCGTGCGGCGAATATGGCTGCGTCGGCGAAACCATCACGGTTCTGCTCACGGACCTCTATTTCGAGAGCGGAAGTACGAAGTTGACACCCGATGGCGTAAACCGGTTGGCCGATGTGGCAGCAAACATCCGCGATCGATATGTGGGCCGTCGCATCCGCGTGGAGGGTCACACGGATAGCAATCCGATCGGCGCATCCCTCAAGGCGACGTATCCGAGCAACTGGGAATTGTCGGGTGCGCGAGCCGCTGCGGTGGTCCGACACCTCCAATGGACCCACAAAATGGATCCGGCCCGATTCGAAGTGGTCGCCTACGGTCACTATAGTCCGGTAGCATCCAACACGTCGGCTGACGGCAGAAGTCAGAATCGCAGGGTCCGCCTTGCTGTCCTTCCCCAGTAGTACTGCGCATGTCCACTCTCAGAGATCGGCCTAGAGGCGATGTGTCTACTGGAGCCTTCGCGACAGGTCTGGGCCTCTGGGTTCTGATCGCCGTGTCCGGATCCGGTTGTTCCGGAAGCGGCGCTTTGATTGCCGATCAGGCGGTCGAGATTGATTCGCTCCGCTCGCTGAATTCGGCACTCGCCCACGAACTTGATACCTACAGGGATTCGATCGCTTTCTACGACTTTATTGAGAGCGGTGAATTTGATCGAGAGATACGCTTCAAGAACACGCAGGTCAACCGGCTCACATACGAGCTTGCGGTCTGCCTCGACGGAGGTGAGACGATTGCGACCGAGCTGGTTGACGACCTGTTCGCGGCCGCAAGTGCGGACCTCACGGATCGCGGTAGAGAGCGTCTGGCACTTCTCGCAGAGGCGCTCGCCGAGAAGTCAACAACGGGGCAGATCCATGTGGAGGGGTACTCGGATTCGACCCGGCCGGCCGGCGAACTGAAGAAGCGCTACCCGACGAACTGGGAGCTTTCTGCAGCGCGGGCGGCCGCTGTCGTGCAGTATTACATCGATGTCCACGGGATCGACGAAGAACGATTGGTCGTCATTTCCCTCGGTGCAAATCACCCGATTTCGACCAACGCTTCGCAGCGGGGGCGCCGCCTCAACCGACGGATTCGGTTTTCTCACATCCCGTTGCGATAGCGGCGGGGGCCTGGGTCTGGAATCTCTGGAATCGCACGCCGGCAGGCGATTTTCCCGACGGCTCCTCGCGGTAAACACAGTATGAAGGATCGGCGAACGCCCCCTCACGCTGTATCTAAAATCCCTGTCAGCGGACGTGTTGCCCGGCGCGTACCGTGATACCGAGCAGGTGGATTTTACCGCGCCCAATCATGGAGACCGTACAACAAGCAGAAGAGACCGTTGACCTGAGTCTCGATCATTCGATCTGGGACCGTGTATTCACGGTAGCCCCGCTGGTCGTCGTAGGAACGCGCGATGCCTTGGGCAACTACGACCTGGAGCCGAAGCACCTCGCGCTCCCACTCGGCTCCGGTGCGTATTTCGGCTTCATCTCCACCGCGCAGCGGGCGACCTATCGCAACATCCGTCGAGATCGGTGTTTCACCGTCAGTTTTCCGAACCCGTCGAGTGTGGTAGTCGCAAGCCTCACTTCGTCAGCGAGACGCGAGGGGCACAAAAAGCCTGTTCTACAGGCACTGCCCATGACAAAGGCGGTGACGATGGACGCCATGTTCGTGTCGGACTCCTATCTGTTCCTGGAGTGTGAACTGGACAGAATTATTACGGGCTTCGGCGAGAACTGTCTGATCAGTGGGGTAATCCGCCGCGCGGCCGTAAACAAGGAGTCGCTGCGCCTATTCGAACAGGACGATCAGGTCATGC
Organism: Rhodothermales bacterium; assembly: GCA_013002345.1. Taxonomy (NCBI): domain Bacteria; kingdom Pseudomonadati; phylum Rhodothermota; class Rhodothermia; order Rhodothermales; species Rhodothermales bacterium. The sequence continues at coordinate 9,786 of JABDKH010000152.1, read as the reverse complement.
TTGAGCGAAGGCCGCTCCTCGCCTTCCTGCCACCCGAACGATACGCGGTTCTGAAATCGACGCGGCCTTTCCCGTTTCCCGACAGCGTCAGGCACTGAGGGCCTCTGCAAGGCGGCCCGTGTCTTACCGAGTCGCGGCCAGAACTCGGTGTCAGCCTGGCAGGGATATCATGATGAAGCCCATCATCCGACCCGTGTCGCCCGCTGCACACCGGTACGAGAAGAAGTCCGGACTGTCGCAGGTGCATTCCGGCGAAACCTCAACCGATTCAGACGGGACACCGCAGGAGAAGAGCTCGTCGGCGATGCAGCTTTTCAAATCAACGTGTGGTCGAGTCCACGCCTCACTCCGGACCACATGCCGATCGTTGAAGAGTCGGGCGACCTCTTCACCGACTTCAAACCGATCAACAGATATGCACGGGCTGACATACGCACAGATGTCTTCCGCTCTCGCCCCCAGCTTGACCATGCTGCGGATCGTCTCCGAGCAGATTCTTCCTGCGGCGCCGCGCCAACCTGCATGGCACGCGCCGACGACACCTGCCTCCTCGTCTGCCATCAGTACTACTGCGCAGTCGGCGGCGGTGATCGCTAACACTCGATCTGGTGTATTCGTTACGAGGGCATCCGTCTCAGCGTAAAGGCCCGGGACGTCCGCGTGTGACACCGCTGTCCCATGCACCTGTCCGGCTATTGCCACATCGGACCACTTTCTTCCGATCGTCTGAAACAGGCGTTCTCTGTTTTCCAGGACAATCGACTCGATATCTCTCGTGTTCAAGCCGACGTTCAGCGACTCGAACGCGCCCGTACTCAGGCCGCCGTGCCGTGTTGAGAATCCTGCCACGACCTTTGATCCGAATACGGCGGGACGGCGGATTTCGGGAGTGCCGCGGGAAGATGGCCGGGCCCCTGACAACATCATGCTGGTTGATCTCGACGCTGCCCCAGAACTGTTTCGCGAACCTCGTCGATCGGCATCCGAAGACCCGTCCACAGTGTGTGCGCCGCGGATGCCTGAGCCAGCAGCATCTCCATTCCGTTGAGAACGGCGGCGCCGCGACTCTGTGCGTCTCGCAGGAAACGCGTCTCGACCGGATTGTACACGACATCGTATGCAATCTGCCCCGGCCGAAAGGAGTCGACATGCATCCACGGGGTAGCGTGGACACCGGGATACGTACCAACGGGGGTCGTGTTGACGACCAGTTTCGCTTCTGCTACAGCGTCCCGGGCATCGTCGAACGGAAGTACGCTGACCGTTTTCTCCGGCGAATACTGTGCAAGCGCATCGATCATCTGCTGCGCACGTGCCGGCTTACGGGCCACCACAGTGACTTTCGAAGGACGAAGCGACGTATGGCACGCGTATAATACGGCGCGCGCAGCTCCTCCCGCTCCGAGTATCACCGCACTTTTGTCGCGGATCGATTCGCGCAGAGGCGCCAGTGGTGCTATGAATCCGCTGACGTCCGTGTTTTCGCCTATCAAACGTGTGGATCCGTTTCCATCATCCTTCAGCACGATGGTGTTTACGGCTCCGATGGCTTGCGCGTCCGCGCGCACTTCGTCCAAAAGCTCTACAACCGACCGTTTGTGAGGTATGGTCACGTTGATGCCCATAACGCCCATTGCCTTGAGACCCACGACGGCGTCGCGCAGCTGTCCGATCGGTACGCGCACTGACAGGTATACCGCATCGACGCCCTGAATGCGGTAGGCGGCATTGTGAATGGCCGGCGACAACGAATGCCCGACCGGATCTCCGATCAGTGTTGCCAGTCGGGTGCCAGGACCAATGACCATGGGATTGTGGGATTGTCGGTTCGGTCGAGCGTGGGTTCCGCGCGGTTGCGGCTTGCTTCTGAAAGTAATGGTGCTGACTGACACGCCAAACGATCGGAGGCCATCAATAAACAAAAACCCCGACGCCGTGATACGGTGCCGGGGTTCTCGTGTGCCATAAGGACCGATTATCGTCACCGGCCTGCGAGGTCGCCTGTTCGGACATTGCCCGCATAGACGTCACCATTCACCACAATGGTGGCCTCGCCTTCCGAGATCGTAACAGTGAACTCTCGAGAGATCTCACGCTCACGGTAGGCGTCGCCACGCTCGAAGGTTGCGAAAGCGTCATACTGCCCACTGACGGTGCCGCTGAGCTTCTGAGACAGATCCCTGCGGCTGCCCTTCGGCCCGACCAGCTCCTCGACTTCGAGTGCCAGATCATAATCGAGCGTGCGTACAGCCTCCAGATGCGTGATCGTATGTCCGCCGGAACGTGCGTAGGTTCCGTTGAGCGTCACGATGTCCGTATTAACACCGGTCGCCATCCACGAGCCTGTGATGTTGTCGCGGAGCGCACTGACATGAGGCGTTGTGAGAGAAATGCTTCCCTCCACAATGACGAAACTTATTGCGTGCGCCGTATCGCCCTGCGTGACGAAGAATCGTTGTGAATCGCCACTCGCGTCCAGGAATTGCACCTCATAAACCTTCTGAAGCGACATGTAACGATCACCCGCAGCATCGCCGCGCTCTCGCGACACGCTTATCGTCCAGGTGCCGGTTTCCGGGTCGTACGAACGCTCGATCACATCGGTTTGCTGCTTTCCCGCTACGGCCGCCGTCTGCGCCTGAATGTCACCGACAGAGGCGAGGTCCATGATGTCACCCGCTTGCTCGACGAGACCGCCCGTGTCCTCAGCCACCAGCTTTGCGAGCGATTCCGCCACGTCTTCCGAAGCACTGAGACTCTCGTCGTTTGCGCTCGAGTCACATCCAACCGCGGCTACCAGGACGAGTCCCGAAAGCCAGAGTGTTAAGTAATTCCGTTTCATTGCTGCCTCCACTAAGTAATCTATCAATGTGTGTATTGTCGGTCGTGTTGCATGTCCGCTCATAGTATATCGGCGATCGTAGCGGCAGGATGTCACAGAATTGTGGCGAAACGAATGCGTTTCATCCCTCTCGCTTCCAAAGCGGGGATGGCCTGGTTTCACTCCAGCTCTCGCGACCGTTGTACTTTTCCGCGGCATGCGGTAGCCTTCGGATGGTTGCGCCTTCCGGCCGACACAATTCGTGACCCATCACAGCTTTTCATTTCTTCAGAGAGGAGTCATGTCTGAAATCAGTTTCCTGGAACAGGTCGACCGCATGTTTGAGAAGGCGGCCGCCTATACCGATCACCCGTCGGGGTTGCTTAAACAGATCAGGATGTGCAATTCGGTGTACGCCATGGAATTCCCTCTGCAGCGGGATGACGGTTCAATCCTGACGATCCGCGCATGGCGTGCCGAGCACAGCCAACACAAACTCCCGACGAAGGGTGGCATCCGATATGCCTCTAATGTGACGGAAGACGAGGTGAAGGCGCTGGCGACGCTTATGACCTACAAGTGCGCGATCGTCGACGTGCCGTTCGGCGGAGCAAAAGGCGGAGTCAAGATCAGCGCGCGCAACTTCTCGTCCCCCGAACTCCAACGCATCACGCGCCGCTACACGTATGAACTGACCCGGAAGAACTTCATAGGTCCTGGCATCGACGTTCCGGCACCGGACTACGGGACCGGGGCCAAGGAAATGGCCTGGATCCTCGATACTTACAACTCATTGACCACTGATCCGCTCGATGCGCTCGCCTGTGTAACGGGCAAACCGGTTGGACAGGGAGGTATTCGCGGTCGCACCGAAGCGACCGGGCTGGGCGTCTATTACGGAATACGTGAGGCATGTTCTTTTGCGGATGACATGGCGGTGATTGGCCTGGATCCGGGCATTGCGGGTAAGAGCTTTATCGTGCAGGGACTTGGAAACGTCGGATATCATGCCGCGAAGTTCCTGACCCAGAGTGGCGCGCGTTTGATCGGCGTCGGAGAGTACGAAGGAGCGATCTACAATCCGGAGGGTATGGATCTGGAGCAGCTGGTGAGTCACCGAAAGGCCACCGGCAGCGTGTTTGATTTCGACGGCGCCGAAAACATTGAGAGCTCGAAAGATATTCTGGCGCGGCCGTGTGACATTCTGATCCCGGCGGCCCTCGAAAGCCAGATCACGGTAGAAAACGCGGACGAGATCAAGGCAAAGATTATCGGAGAGGCAGCCAACGGACCCGTCACGGCGGAGGCCGACGAGATGCTCCTGAAGCGAAATGTGATGATCATTCCGGACGTTTATCTGAACGCGGGCGGCGTGACTGTGTCGTATTTCGAATGGTTGCGGAATTTGTCACACGTGCGCTTTGGAAGAATGAGTCGCCGTTTCGAGCAAAGTGCTCAGGAGCTCATGTTGTCGGCGATGGAGGAGTTGTCTGGCAGTGAGTTCTCGCCGGAACGCAAGGTGCAGATCGCCAGAGGTGCCGACGAGACGACGCTGGTCTATTCCGGGCTTGAGGAAACCATGGTGAACGCCTACGGTGAGATTCGCAGCACCGCCAGGGAAAAGAACCTCGACCTGCGGACTGCGGCCTTCGTGAATGCGATCAACAAGGTCGCTTCATCCTACACGGAGATGGGAATTTTCCCGTAGGATCCGGAGCGAGGCACAGAAAAACGAGAGAAAAGAAGAACGCCCGGGTTCCCCCCACGGTCCCGGGCGTCTTCAATCAGACCTAGAGCGGTTCGGACCGGAGTCCGTTCCGCTCACGGTGTTCACCGTTCGGTCAGATACTCATTTTCGTTTTATCCGCATCCACTCGTGTTGCCGCAGTTCGGGCACGAGTAGCAGGATCCGGAGCGTACTGTAATCGACCCGCAGTTGGAGCAGGGCGGCGCGTCTTCCTGATTCTGAAACGATGCGGTCGCGTCTATCTCTACATGCACGGATGCTTTCGTCGCACCGGCGTGTTCCGCGGCATCAAGAAACTCCTCGACGGTACCGCCAACCAGCGCATCGTCCTCCGCTTTGTCCCGCTTTACCGTGAGGCTTTTCTTCGGCGCCGCGGGAGTGGCGGGGTGATGATCGACCAGATCGGCTGAGCTGACGTACCCCGCGCGAGGGGACGTGTTACCGAGGAATTTGAGTGACAGGTACCGTGCGATGTAATCCATGATGGATTTCGCAATCGGAATCTGGCGGTTGTTCGTAAATCCTGACGGCTCGAAGCGCATGTGGCTGAACTTGGTGCACAGATCTTCCAGAGGCACGCCATACTGCAGCGCAATCGATATCGAGGTGGCGAACGCGTCCATCAGTCCAGCAATGGTTGAGCCCTGCTTGGCCATTGTGATAAAGATCTCGCCCGGCATGTTCGTGTCCGGGTAGAGTCCGATGTGTACATAGCCTTCGTGGCCGGCAATGCTGAACTTGTGTGTGATCGACGGGCGCTCATCCGGGAGTCGCTTTCTGACGGGTCGGTAGACCACTTTCTCGACGATCTCGGGTTCGAGGTTGGTGGCGACGCCATCTCCTCCTGCGATCTCTTTGCCTTGCGTGTTGCCGCCCTGCCGCGTGGACAGCGGCTGGCTCCGTTTGGAATTCTCACGATAGATGGCGACCGCCTTCAGGCCGAGATTCCAGCCCTGAGCGTAGGCATCCGCGATGTCTTCAACGGTCGCGCTTTCCGGCATGTTGACCGTTTTCGAGATAGCCCCCGAGATGAATGGCTGGCAAGCCGCCATCATCTTGATGTGTCCCATGTGTCCGATCGAGCGTGTGCCCTTGTGGGGCTTGAACGCGCAGTCGAAAACCGACAGGTGCTCATCTTTTAGGCCTGGGGCGCCTTCTATGGTGTCTTCGGTTTCGATGTAGTCGAGGATGTCCAGGCATTCCTGGTCCGTATATCCGAGGCGGTGCAGCGCTTCGGGCACCGTTCTGTTTACGATCTTCAGGAGGCCATCTCCCTTGCCGGCGAGAAGCTTGTACTTGACGAGAGCGATGTCGGGCTCGATTCCCGTCGTATCGCAATCCATCATGAAGCCGATGGTCCCCGTTGGAGCGAGCACGGTTGCCTGCGCATTTCGAAACCCGTGCTCCTCACCGGTGCGGACCATTTTCGCCATCGATTCGTGTGCCGCGTTCAGCAGATACTCCGGACAACTGGGGCCGATGTTCTCGACGGCGCGCTGGTGCATGCGCATCACCTCCAGCATGACGTCGCGGTTGCGCTCGTATCCAACGAACGGTCCAATCGAGCTGTTGGCTGCTATTTCAGCGCTACGGGCAAAGGCTTCGGCGTGCTCGATGGCCGTGATAGCTCCGGCGACGGCGCGGCCCTCATCGGAGTCGTACGGCATACCCATCGACATGATCAGTGCGCCGAGGTTTGCGAACCCGAGCCCGAGCGGACGGTAGTCGCGGCTGTTCTTTGTGATGTTCGGAGACGGATAGCCGGCGTTGTCGACCAGGATTTCCATCGCCGTGATAAACAGACGCGATGCTGCACGAAATCGTTCGACATCAAAATTGCCGTCGGCGTCCTGAAATTTCCGCAGGTTGAGTGACGCCAGGTTACAGGCGGAGTCATCCAGAAACATGTACTCGGAGCACGGATTGCTCGAGTTGATGGGGGCCGAGTTCTTGCACGTGTGCCAGCGCTGGATGGTGTCTTCGTACTGCAGTCCCGGGTCGCCGCACACGTGTGTGCCTTGTGCGATCTTGTTCAGGACTTCCGCTGCCTGCACCTCGGTCTTCACGCCGCCGTCGTTCACACCGTGAAGCGTGTACGATTCGTCGGCTTCGGCGGCCGCCATGAATTCGTCGGTTACCCGCACGGACTGGTTTACATTCTGAAACGCTACGCTGCCGTATGCGGGCCCATTGAATGAGCCGTCATAGCCCTGTTCGATGAGGGCCCATGCCTTCTTCTCCTCGTCCTGCTTGGCCGTTACGAACTCCATGATGTCCGCGTGCCAGCACTTCAGTGTTTGCATGATCGCGGCGCGGCGCGTCTTGCCTCCACTCTTGATGGTTCCACCGGTCGCGTCTTGCACGCGCATGAAGGACACCGGGCCTGACGGTGTGCCACCACCCGACAGCTTTTCTTTTGATGAGCGGAGAGCGGACCAGTCTGCTCCCACTCCTGATCCGAACTTGAAGAGCCGGGCGCTCTCGCCCATCAGCTTCCAGATATCGTCGATGGAGTCTTCGACCGAGATGATGAAGCATGCCGATGCCTGCGGACGTTCGTAGGGATCGACTTCGACGACGGCCTGCTGCTGCTCGTCCCAACCGTAGATCACTTTGCCGCCTGAATCTCGCACGCCGTACTGTTGGAAGAGTCCGACATTAAACCAGACCGGGCTATTGAATGACCCGTGCTGGTTGGTGCACAGCCACGTCAGTTCCTCGTAGAATCGCTGGCCGTCCTCTTCGGTAGCGAAGTAGTGCTGCTCGATCCCCCAGTCCGCAATGGTGCGTGTTACCCGGTGGATGAGTTGCTTCAGCGAATGCTCGCGGCCGCCCTCCGAGGGTTTCTCTCCGTTGCGTATGTGGTCACCATAGAAGTACTTGCTCGTAACCACGTTGGTCGCGAGGCGGCTCCAGGTCTTCGGAAACTCGACGCCTTTCTGTTCGAAGATGGCGTCGCCGGTGTGATTCCGGATGACTGCATCGCGTGTTTCCCATTCGAGCGACTCAAACGGATGCTGGCCCTCCGTGGAGAAGACACGTGGGATCGAGAGACCGTGGGAAAGATCTGACTGGAAGGTGGGTTCTGTGTCGTGGGAAGTCTTGGTTGTGACAGCGTTGTCGGGCATATCGGCGATGTTGCGGGGTCGCGTGTTTTTCGGTGGGATCCACACGGACCTATGAACGGATCAGGCTGGCTCGTCCCCGGTGTTGCGGGACGTTCGCAACTGCGGGCAGGACGCGTCCCCAAATCGTAGGGACAGCAAGAAAAGAGCGGAGACGAATAACGGTCTATCGCCGCCTGGCCATAAACCGTTCCGCGCGCGGCAACTCCGCGCACGATCTAATTAAATGTCTCGACGTCCGTTATGCAAATGAAATCTTTCAACAGCGTTGTTTTCACTTGCGCTACTTCGATACCGGCCTCCAGCCCGCAAAAAATTGACGATCAACACGAGTGCACTTTCGCCGACATGTGCTAATGTCCGTTATTGGGGAAGCGTGTCAACAAGATGCACACAGAGACAATCGTCTTATCCACAGGTAACGAACAGAAGATGATGGATGGGGTTCGCAATAACGGACTTCGGTGTGGGGCCCGACCGGAAACACGCACCTCGATCAGCAATCGACGCGCAACATCAACCGATACAAGGACGACGCATCAGACGTCAAACTTCGTCGTCGAAATCATCTACATCGTCGTCGAGGTCATCAAGACTGTCAAAGTCGCCGTCCTCAACCTCAACCAGATCATCAAGATCGTCGTCGTCAAAGTCGTCGTCAAAGTCGTCGACCTGGCCATCCATCAACACCCGCACCGGCAGCGATCCGACCCATGGGAATCGCGCTCGCTCGATTACCGCCGCCCGGATACCGACCGGTAGCGGGATGCCGGCACCGTCGAGGTCGAGGCAACCGTCAACCTGAGAATGGAGCATCATTGCATCGCCTGTTTCTTGCACGCGAAGTGACCGACCCAAACCACCTCCAGGGGTGGTCCCTGTGCCTTAGAAATAACATACACGTCCACAGGAATGCAATACTCCGAGCGACCCGAAGACGAATCTTCGAGCCGAGAAGAACGGGCCCGGACCGCCATCGCGCTCCGGCTCGGCCCAGTGCCATGCCATATGAATTTCCCTCGCTCAGGCGGCGCACGGGAACGCCCTCGAATTGCAGGGGTTCGGACAATCGGCCTGACAGACCAGGCAGGACTTGTTGAACGTACGCAGACCGCTCTGGTCTGTAAAATCGGACAGAAAACGACTGTTATGCTCGAGACAACTGAGAGAAGCGCCTATCCCGTCCCCGGTGACTTCAAAGTGATGCGCCCGGAATACGAAGACCTCGAAGATGGCACCTTCGAAGCTTCCATCACCATCACACCGTTCCGCGTCGTCGGTGTCAGTTCGACCAAGGCGGGCGCCCGGAGGGCCGCTCTCTACGAAGCAGAGAAGACGTACCGCAATTACCACCCGTCGTACCGCATCGAAAGTCCGTTCCCTGACGAGTTCACCGACCCCGATGGCGTACGCTGGAAGCGCATCGCGCAGTCGAAGCGGGACGAGTTTGGCGACTACTCGTTCGTGGACGCCGACGGAGAGGAAGATTACGCCGATATCGAGCAGATGCTTCTCTGGGACATCCGTCCCGCAGTGAAAGACGACGACTAGCGCTGGGCGATACGTCAGCTTCACGACGTACTTGACGACAGATCCCCTCTCGCAATAAGGCCCTTCGCCTCATCCCATCGGCCCCCAGCCGCAATCCGTTTACGTTGGCCGACACGAAGCCCAAGCGTTATACAAATCCCGGGCGCTATGATGGACTGCTGAAGACCCTGTTTCATTTGGCGATCAGACCTGTTTTCTATTATTCTCTCGCTGCGCTCGACAAGTATTCACAGATCCACGCCGGTAGAATTCGTCCCGGCACGGGATCCATAACCCGAGGTGTGAGATGAGAATTCTGACGGTAGTCTGCGTAATGGCTCTGTTCATGACCGGATGTGATAGCGGATCGGAGGGTAAAGACGATGTGCTCCGCATTATCAATTCGCTGGACCTGGAGGGTATATCGTTCCGATACCGTTACGCTGAAGGTGAGGGTGAAGTGACTCTCTGCAGCACAGCGAGCGACGAGGGTGGACAATGCAGGAACACCAATAGCCCGGCAGCCGAGACCATTATCGATGTCAGTTACGTTCAGGACAACA
>JABDKH010000151.1 GCA_013002345.1 Rhodothermales bacterium | reverse complement strand
ATGATCGCAATGACCACCCGCTGGGTCGGCAGATATTTCAGGTAGCTGACGGCGATCTTGCAAAGCTTGGCGCCGATCGTAACAAACGCGAGAGATCCAAACAGAACCGCGCGTGATGAACTCGAATGCATGGTAGTCTCTTTCTCTACGAATTTTGATGGCCAGACGGTTCAGCCACTGGCTCATTGAAATACAGGTCTATGAGCTGGTCCAGAGATGTGGCTCTCCAGTCCATACGCTGATCGGGAGTCGACGCGCCGGTGGTGGATGCCATGCGATGCTCCACCCGGATCTCGGGCGCCCATAGAACTTCCAGCTCCGCCCGACGGATCTGTTCTGCAATATGAATCTCCTCTCCGTACATCATCCAGGGCATGGTGAGGCTGCATCCCGTATTGAAGAACGACGGAGGAAAGAACATCACACTTCCGTGGGGGGCGTAGATGCCAGTCAAGCGAGCCGTCGATCTTTGCGCCGAGAGAGCCTCCTCTCGGGCCGCCGGCTCAAAGCCGCGACGACTCTTCAAACGACTCCACCGCAGATACGTTGAGCTTCTCAAAACCCGCAGAACAGCTCGGCGCCACCAGGCGTCCGTGAAGGCAATTCTCAGGAGTCGAAGACGGGCAAGACTTGGCCTTGACCGCATGAAGGGATTCTGATCCTGATGAATGGGCGTGCGGATTTGAGGCGCCACCGAGCCGACCGTCTCGTCCCACGCCGTGGTGAGAAGCTGAAGAAGTGCGTCCTGGTCAAATGCGATATCGGTGTTCGTGACAGCGACCCAGTCTGGATCGTCTCCATCCGTTGATCTCCAGCAAGCCAGCCCGTACGCACACCCGTTCAGGTAGCCGAGGTTGGCCTCGGGCGTCCAGATGAAACAGCGCTCGTCCATGTCGATGCCGGTGGGCCAGTTGAGACTGTTGTCGGTCACGGACACGACTACCCGCCAGCCTTCGGGCAGCGGCAACCCGAGCACGTGGTCCACGTAGCGCCGGACCTCGTCCGCGTTATTGTAATGAACCGCAAGAACGCACAGTGTCTTATGGATCGACGATGTCAAGGATTGGTAGCCGATGGCCTCACTGGCGATTTCAGGGTGGGAATCGGCCAACGACTGACCGCAGCAGAATTTACTGAACAACAGGCTCGAACGGGAATCGACCCGGGGCTGCCCAATGGTGTTCGCCGGAAGACGTTAACAGTCCGTCAATTCCGACCCCGGATGCGTGCCATCAATCCCCCGTTGTACAGGGCAACCTATATTGCGCAATCGATCACGACGTACCCACAACATGAATCTCTACGCAGTAATCATGGCCGGCGGCGTAGGAAGCCGCTTCTGGCCCGAGAGTCGTCATGCACGCCCCAAGCAGTTCCTGAAGGTGCTCGGCGACGACACACTGATTCAACGAACCGTCGCTCGACTGGACGGATTCATCCCGCCGAGCCGGTGCTTTGTCGTCACCAATGAGGAGTACGTGGCCCAGACACGCGAGCAGCTGGAGCACGTCCCTCCGGAGAACATTATCGCCGAACCGATCGGCCGTAATACGGCACCATGCATTCTGTACGCGGCTATCAAGCTGATCGCTCGCGACCCGGATGCTGTCATGGTCGTTCTGCCTGCGGACCATCTCATCCAGCAGGTTGATCGGTTTCATGAGATCCTCCGAGTGGCCGCAGAGAAAGCCGCCGAACCCGGTGCACTCGTCACCATTGGCATTACGCCGGACTTCCCGGCCACCGGCTACGGGTACATCCAGTTTGCGGCGGGAAGCGACCACCAGAGCGAGGACCCGTCGGCGCAACCCGTGCGGACGTTCGCGGAGAAGCCGGACATTGAAACAGCAGAGCGATTCCTGGACTCCGGAGACTTCCTCTGGAACAGCGGCATGTTCATCTGGCGGGCAGATTCGATCCTGGATCAGATCCGACATCATCTTCCCGAACTAGCCGCTGCCTTTGCCCCAGTCGAAACCGTCGTCGACTCGTCCGATGAGGACGCGGCCGTGCAACAGGCGTATCAGGCATGTTCCGGCATTTCCATCGACTATGGCGTGATGGAGCATGCTGATAGTGTGTACGTCGTGCCCGGGTCCTTCGGATGGAGCGACGTAGGCGACTGGCAGGCCGTATACGATCTGAGTCCAAAAGATGACCATGGCAATGCGATGACCGGAAATGTCATCGTGCGTAACTCGAGTCGCTGCCTGGTGCAGGCGCACGATCGATTGATCGTCATGGTCGGCATGCACGACGTTGTGGTCGTCGAGACCGAGGATGCCGTGCTGGTATGCAACCGCGACAGCACGCAACAGGTCAAGAACGTCGTGGAGTACCTCCGTGCGCACCGGCTGTCTGACTACGTCTGACATCAACCGGGCGTTCGCGTCGGCACGACTGCGAGCCCGCGCAGCTGGCAATCTGACCAGCACCCATCACTACGGACGGCCTGCGCTCAACCGGGTCGACCGCGCCGTCGGGCAAATTCAACACTTTTCGGCCGCGCCTGGATAGCCGGACTGCCGTTCCAATCGGGCAGCTACGACTCGTCAGAAGCCGCGCCGATCACTTTGCCTGTCTTTCCCGGATCTTCACATTCGAAATGAATCCCGCGTCACACCATGACGTACGCGTCACGCTCTGACCAATTAGTCACAATATGCGTGTATGCAGGTAGACGAACCGCTTTCAATGTCACGCAAGGAGCGGGAGCGCCTCTCGAGGCGAACGGCCATGCTCGAGGCCGCGCAGTCGGTCTTCGCCGAAAGAGGTTTCGGACAGTCGACACTCGATGAGATCGCCTCGCGTGCCGAATTCGGCAAAGG
>JABDKH010000150.1 GCA_013002345.1 Rhodothermales bacterium | reverse complement strand
CTGAAGTCCCGCCTGAGCCGTGCCCGGGCCCGACTGCGGGAAATACTCGACGAGGATGGAACCAAAACCGTCGCTGAGGCGTGTTAAGCCCTGAAGAGGACGAAAACCATGAATCACGACGAGACACAGACAGACGATCAGGAATTACTGGAGTTGCTAAGCGACTACCGCGATTCATCTGTGCCTCGTCCGTCCGATGGCTTTTACGATCGGGCAATCGCGAAGGCGGTCCAGGAAGGACAGAAACGCGCAAAGAGTCGCTGGATCATGACGGGATTCGGCGGTGCGATCGCGGCAGCGATGGCCATCTGGATCGTAACCGGCGTGTTCTTCACGACACCGGACATCGAGGATCCGGCATTGCCGTCGGTCACGATGGCGCTTGAGCAGCCGCAGACCCTGAACCTGGTTTTCTCATCAAGCACGCCCCTCGACAACGCGACGATGACGGTATACCTGCCGGACGGCGTCGAGGTGGACGGGTTTGCCGGTCAGCGTGAAATTACCTGGATGACTTCCTTGAGCGAAGGCCGGAACATCCTGCCGCTGACCCTCATCGCGACATCGCCGACAGGCGGAGAATTACTGGCCACCCTGCGCCACGAGGACGATGACAAAACGTTCCGGCTGCAGGTAACCGTGATACAGGAAAGTTAATGGAGCTTCGGGTCACCGAAGTATCGAATGGAGTTAGGACGATGAAATCATTGAAACTGTTTATAGCCAGCCTTGCCGTGACCTGTTTTTCGCTGTTCCCGGCATTTGCGCAGGCAAACGAACTTGACGAGCTGGACGTCACGATGGAAGTGCTCGACAGCATCGCTGAGCTCGACGGCAAGGTCCTCGAACTGCGCGGGCCGGAATCCGACGAGGAAGGCGGCGACGATCACGCTGATACTGATGGCGAATCCGACGAAGCAGAAGACGAGCGTGACGAGGCTCGCGACGAGGAAGAGTCTGACCACGAATCAGACGAAGCTCGCGACGAGGAAGAATCTGACCACGAATCAGATGACGCTCGCGACGAGGAAGAGTCCGACGAGATGGAAAGCGACGTTCGCGACGAGGAAGAGTCAGAATCTGACTTCGCAAGCGACGAAGACTTCACCTTTGATGACGACGAAGAGCATTCCGAGGATGAGAGTGACCTCGAGGAAGGCGAAGACGTCGATACCGATGAGCCAGCAGACGAAATGGAGCACGATGAAGAAATGGAGCCTGAAGAGGAATCCGACGTAGCTTCTGACGACGAAATGGACGACGACGTCGCCAACCTCGAAGACGACGATATGGTCGAAGACGATGGTGCCGATGCGGCTGACGAAGACGGCACGGAAGGTGACGAGGCTACTGACGTAGCCTGATCGCCACCTGGCGCCGCCGATATCGCCGGATTCGGGATTCAAGCCCAGATCCCGCGATAGCCAAAAAATCCCTCCGCAGTACCTGCTCGGAGGGATTTTTTTTGCGCCACGTCACATTGTTGGCATCGATTTAGTGCGAACTTTCCATAAGCAGGCACTATTGGAGCCGGACACTCGCATGGGCTGTGAGCTGGCGTCCCCGCAGGAAGTAATGAAGACTAAAGCATTGATGCAAAACACGTTGCGTGCCCTGGTCGCGCTACTCATCGTCGCTACGACGGGGCCTGCGTTCGCGGCAACGGCAAGCGAGCTGTTCGCCGACGGCAACCGATTGTTCCGTGACGATCTTTACTGGGCCGCGCTGCTCCGCTATCGCGAGGCCGCGGACGCGGGGATGGATACGCCGCTGCTGCACTACAACACCGGTGTCGCGCATTACAAGGCGCAGCAATACGATCGCGCCCGCGAGTCGCTCGAAAAGGCCGCTTCTTACGGACCGCTCGCCCCGATCTCCCACTACAACCTGGGCCTGGCCGCTTATGCACTCAACGACTATGACGATGCCCTCAGGTGGTTTCGTCGTGCAGCAAACCAGGATCAGCAGAAAGACCTCTCCCGCATGGCCCGTCGGGCGATTCGGCAGCTGCAGGAACAGCGTCAGTCCGAGGCGCCGGCTGCTATCCAGGTAGCGCTTGCGGAGCGCGAGCGAAAATTTACTAATCTCGACTTCCGGTTTCGCACGGGCGCCGGCATCGATGACAACGTCTTTCGATCCCCGTCAGAACCGTATACGGACCAGTCCGACCCCAACAATCCGGTGCTCGTAACCCCGGAAGTGCAGTCCGGTGTTTATGTTCCGGTGAGCCTGAACGCGAAGTACCAGGTTAATGCGTTGGAGAACGAAGGGTTTTTTGGCTCATATCGTTTTGGTGGCCGGTTCTACCAGGACGAGGCACTGAAGAA
>JABDKH010000149.1 GCA_013002345.1 Rhodothermales bacterium | reverse complement strand
GCCAGCTGGTATGGAGATGCGCGATCCTTCCGTCCTCGAAGAAGACGGTTGCGAACGCGACATCCTCAACGCCAGGCTGCAAGTAGGCCTGGCCCTGCGCCGCAACGGCCACAGGACGGCGCTTCAGAAATCGGAGTGACACAGCCAGATCATGTGGAGCGAGACTTTCAAGAGCGTTCTCTTTCTGCCGGATGACCCCAAGATTTACACGCGAGCTGTACAGGTAGTACACGTCGCCGAGACCTCCCGTCTCGATCAGCGCATCTACGTAACGAAAGGCCGGATGATAGATGAGCAGATGGCCGACCATCAGCACCAGACCTCTTTCCTCCGACAGTTCGACGAGACGACGCGCGTCCGCAACCGATTGCGCCAGAGGCTTTTCAACGAAAACATGTTTGCCGGCAAGAAGAGCCTTCTCGGCCAGTTCTGCGTG
Source organism: Rhodothermales bacterium (assembly GCA_013002345.1). Lineage (NCBI taxonomy): Bacteria > Pseudomonadati > Rhodothermota > Rhodothermia > Rhodothermales > Rhodothermales bacterium. The sequence goes on along the minus strand of JABDKH010000149.1, from coordinate 4,390 downwards.
CGTTGGAGTTTCCGTCGCTACGACAATGGCCTCGATACTGTCGTCCTGCAGCAACGCGTCGAAGTCACTGGTTGTCTGCATGCCGGCATAACCGGCCGCAACGGATTGCAGAATTGCTTCACGTTGGTCGCACGCGCTCACCACTTCCGCCGACGGCAGCCGACTGAAGTTGCGCAGAAGATTCTTGCCCCAGTACCCGACTCCGACCTGTCCAATGCGGACGACTCGATCCACACCGTGCTCACCATCCGTCATGCTCCGGCCTCCTGACCTGTCTGAACGAACTCAGCGATCGCGTCAACGACGCGACCTTGTTGCGCCCCGGTGAGTTCCGTATGCATCGGCAAAGAGATGACTTCTTGCGCGGCAGTCTCGGTATGGGTCATTTCGCCGATGCGGCACGCCGCGTGACCATCTTTGAATACGGGTAACTGATGGAGCGCCGTCGGATAGTACACCGCGTGAGGAATGCCCGCTGACTTCAGGTGGGCAGCGAGCCCATCTCGGCCTTCCGGCACGTCGGGCGACACGCGGATGGTGTACTGATGAAACACATGACTGGACTCCGGGACGCGGTGTGGAATCGTAACGCCTTCAACGTCCGCGAGCAACTCGTCGTACCGGTCCGCAGCCGCTCTTCGCGCCACGGAAAACGCTTCGAGGTGGCGAAGTTTGACGAGCAAGATGGCCGCCTGCAACGTATCGAGTCGGCTGTTGACGCCAACAATCTCGTTGTGGTACTTACGCGTGCCACCGTGATTGGCCACCTTCCGTGCGGCCTCGTACAGGGCCTCGTCATTCGTCGTTATTGCGCCGCCGTCGCCATACGCGCCGAGGTTTTTCGACGGGAAGAACGACAGGGTCCCCATGGTACCGATGTATCCGGTTGCGCGGCCTTTGTACGCGGCTCCGACGCCCTGCGCATTATCCTCGATCACCGGGAGGCCATGGCGATCGGCGATTTCCATGATCGGATCCAGGTCGGCGGGCTGGCCGAAGAGGTGGACCGGAACGATCGCTCTGGTGCGAGGCGTGATGAGATCTTCGATAGCACTCGGGTCGATATTGAAGGATTCGGGATCGATGTCGGCGAACACCGGAACGGCTCCGAGCAGGGCGGCGGCTTCGGCCGTCGCTACGAACGTGAATGCCGTCGTGATCACCTCATCGCCCGGAGCGACGCCAAGTGCCATCATGGCGATCTGTAGCGCATCGGTGCCGTTGCCAACGCCCAGCGCATACTTACCGCCCAGATGACCTGCCAGCTCGCACTCAAACTCGCCTACCAGGGGGCCCCTGATAAACTGCGCGCCGTCCAGGACCTCCTGCACGGCCTCGTCAATCTCGTCTTTGATCCTCAGATACTGACCTCGCAGGTCCACCATCTGGATATCCATGCTCACTACCTCGCCTCGATACGGCTAGTCTTCCCAGCCCTGATTGTCGAGCTTCTGCTCGTCCGGCACGTCACCTGACTTCCGTGCGGGTACGCCCGTGTATACTTTGTCTCCTTCCGCATCCTTCGTCAGGACGGCTCCTGCCGCCACGACGCTGTCCGGACCGACTTCCTTGCCCGGCAGTACGACCGCTCCGACTCCGATGCGACCACCCCTCCGCACAGTCACGCCTTTGAAGTGCTTGAAACGCTCCTTGGTTCGTCCAATGAAGTTGTCGTTGCTCGTCAAAACGCCCGGAGCAATGAAGCAACGATCTTCGACTTCCGAATAGGCGGCAAGGTAGACGTTGGTCTCCAGTTTGCAGTACCGCCCGACAATGCAGTCGTTTTCAATGGATACGCCGCGACCCACGATGGTGAAGTCGCCTACGCGGACACGTTCTCGGATCGTCGCAAAATCGGCCACGAGGACGCCGTTCCCGATCATCGATCCGGCATACAGGACGACGCCGGTCCCGACAATGCAGTCGCTTCCGACTACCGGTGCGGGCTGCGAGCCGACCTTTGTCACTGCGCTGTTGGGCGCACGCATGGGCTGTTTGCCAATAACCGCGTGGTCGTCAATGCGAACGTTTGAGCCGATCCGCGCGCCGGCGTGTACGACCACGTGGTGGCCAATCAGACAACCTGGCCCAATTTCGACATCTTCTGAAACGACGCAATACCGGCCGATCTCGGTACCGGCGCCCAGCCGTGCCGTCGGATGTCGGTAGTACGTCTCGATATCCATTTCCTCCTGCTGCGAGTGCTATCGGGACCTCGGAATGATTCGCGCTCCCACCTGCATGTAGGAATGCTCGATCGACGGAATCGTCCGATACGTGTACTGCACGTAGGGAACGAGCCAATCCCGCAGTCGCATGTATACGCCGAACTTGAGGTTCACTCCGACCCGATCGCCGTCACGATTGTAGTAATTCAGTCCCACACCGTAGTAGGGCCTCAGGAAACGATACGTGAATAGATTGAGGTGGGTGTCCAGGTTGACCATCCACGGGGATGTCGTGTCCGATGGCGCGAAGAAGTAATTGCCGCCAAGCGCGATATCGAAGGTATACCCTTTGATTGGCAGCATGACGGCGCCTCCGACTCCATACAGGTCTTCCCCGGCCATTCGTTCGCCGTATACGGCCACATCGATCTGCGCACGGGACGTGACAGGTCCGGCTAGCACGAGAATGAAGACGAACAGGATTGCCCGAAAGAACCGGGTACGGACCGGGGAATGCTTCACAATGTGGGCAGACGGAAGGTTGGGTGCATTTAAAAGCTCTCGTAAGGTACGTTCCCGTCCGCAATCCGGTGACCGTCGGGGCGTTAGATTTTTGTTCGGAAGTGAAAAAGAATAGGCAGGATAGTTAACTTCCTTAAATCCGGTGAGCCGGAGTCCGAAGAAACCACCTTCTGCCGATGGACGACGACTCAACCGGCCCCCAAGCGACCCGTTGACCCCGAAGGCTTCGCCCCGGATGTGTCATCCCGCGCAGTAGCAGGTTCCAGGATTTACATCATGACCCCGCACGCATTGAAGAAGAGTCCACACCACAGGCCTCTCATCACGGCACTCCTCCTAGTTCTCACATCCATTCTGCTCGTTCCGCAGTCCCGCGCCCAGGAGGTACCGGCCGACGTTCAGCGAGAGTTGCGGCAGCGAGGAATGACGGAGGAGCAAGCCCGCGAGCAGGCGGCCCGCATGGGCATCGACCTGGACAATCCTGCACAGGCAGCACAGCGAGCCCGCGAGCTCGGGATACCGGAAGCGACCATCCAGCGGCTGCTTCGTGCCGTGAGTGACGTTGAAACCGTACCCGAGCCGGCCATAACGCTTCCCGCGATCGTGGATACGTTGGTGCTGGTGGACCAGGACGTTGCTGATGCTGACGCGGATGAGCTGGCGAAGCTCAGGCAGGCCGCGGAGCGCGACGTCGACACGCCGCTGGAAGACTACGGCCGTGAGCAGAAGATCAAGTACTTCGGATACAGCCTCTTCGAGAACGTCCCGCAGGCCTTTGAGCCTAGTTCCGTCGGACCGGTCGATGACGGCTACATCGTAGGGCCTGCCGACGAGCTTCGGCTGAGCGTCTGGGGCGCCGCTGAATTCCAGTACGATATCACGGTCGACCGGGAAGGCCGCGTCTTCATCCCGAACGTAGGTCAACTGACCGTTGCCGGTCGCCGACTGGAAAGTCTCCGACAGGACATGCGGAACTCGCTGTCGAGGTCCTATGCGGGGCTCACGAGCGATCCGCCCAGTGTTTTCATGGACCTCACACTCACGAGGCTGCGCCCCGTCCAGGTGTTCGTGCTCGGTGAGGTCGCGCAACCGGGCGGATATACGGTGAGTTCGAATTCGACTCCGTTCAACGTCCTCTACAGCGTCGGTGGCCCACTGACGAGCGGATCCCTTCGCTCGGTTCAGGTCGTTCGCGGTGGGCGCGTCCTTGGCACGGTTGATATCTACAACTACCTGCTCAAGGGGTACGACAAGAATCCCATCAGACTTCAGAGCAACGACTTCATTTTCATCCCGCCGCGTGAGGTCACCGTCTCGATAGAGGGCGATGTCTACCGGCCCGCCATTTACGAACTGCGCGAGGGCGAAGGGATGGCGGAGTTGCTTGCGTACGCCGGCGGCCTGTTGCCCGATGCCTACACGAAGCGATTCCAGGTCGATCGTATCATCCCGTTCGATCGACGCCGTGATCCTTCCATCGCACGTGAGTTGCTCGATTTCAGTCTGGAGCGGGTGATCCGCGGCGAGGAGACGGTCACGCTACAGGACGGCGATCGCGTCAATCTCTTTTCGATCGTGGATCTTGTGGAAAATGCTGTGTCGGTTGCCGGTGACGTGTATCAACCGGGACGTTATGAGATCGGCGCCGCCGTTCGAACTGTCCGTGATCTCATTCGAGAGGCGGACGGAGTCACGGGTAC
>JABDKH010000148.1 GCA_013002345.1 Rhodothermales bacterium | reverse complement strand
ATCGAGTCCTTCTCGCGAGCGTGAATCATGAACAGCTGCTGATCCTGCCACTCGGCGCTGATGTACATGTTTTGACGCCACTTCTCGGTCTTGAAGAGGATATCGCCAACCGGACTTGAGACCGCTTGCTCGTAGGCTTGAGTCGCATCTTCCAGCGTCGTGTAAATACGCGTGAGCCACCCCGTGAATTGCAGCGACATCTGTGTGAGATCTGATGCAGCCGTTCTCACAAGGTGCGCACTCTGCGCCCGGTGCACATACTTCCGGAGATCATCCGGGCCCAGGCCAAAGTCCCTCGCGGTCATGACAATGGAATCCCGTGTCATGGCTTCCTCATCCCACGCAATATCCTCTTCAAACGCATCGCTCTGATCGGCCGCCATGAGACTGCCGGCATCTCGTAAGACCTCTGCATCGAGGTCCTCGAATGCCGACACCGCATCCTCGAGTTCTCTCGTGCGCTTTCTTTCCAGTTCCATGCTAAATCACCTGAAGCGCATATGAAATCAAACCTGCTACGATTCCGGCCGCGGCGGCAATCCCGATCGTCCGACCCTTCCGCAGTCGCTGATCATACTTGATATCGCTCTTCGGAAACAGCGCTTCGTACATTTCGATCCCATGATCCAGGAGGGATCGGGCCACATCTCCGCTGTCTTTGTCGGTAAACCGGCTTTGCTCTTTCCACATTCGATGTATCTCGGATACATGCTCGTCGGCGGCCTTTATAGCCGATTCCAGACCCGACAACGCCTTGTGTGCGTTCGCGGCGGGTGACAGGAGCGTCCGGGTAGCTTGATATCCGGGCGGACCCTCATGCGTACTACCCGGGCCGCCGTACGAGGTATAGTGATACCTGGAACGCGATCGGCGGATCTGCCGAAATACATTCGGAGTCGCTCGACGTCGCAGCAGGCCAACGTCTCTTTTCGCCGAGATGATTCTGTGCTGGGCCAGCGCCGTGTCGTTCCACGCATCCATAGCCGCAAACACTTCCGTGTCAGTTGGTTTTTCGTCGGAGCCTTCGTACACCGTCTCCCACACCCTGATCCTGTCGTCTTCTACTGGTTTTACTTTGAGGTGAGCCGTCGCTGCATCGTACAGCTCTCCTTCATTTGTCGAAGCGAGAGTAGATGAGACCTCCCGCCCAGCGCTCGATGCTTTCTCCGAATGAAACGTGAAGTCGTGGCTGGTGTGTGTGTACACTTGACGCGTATGCGCTTGCCGTCGTCCTTTCGCGTCGGTTGTGTAATACGTCTCGGTCCGATAGTGATCGTGTCTGCCGTACGACCATGTCTCGTCCAGGAGTCGACAGACCGATGCCAGCGCATGGTTCAGCCTGTTGTGATCTCGCAATTCCTCTGACAGCACGGAGGCGGCCTCTTGAAAGGTCTCGATGTGCTCGCCGAGCAGGGGACGCTCCAGCTCTTTGAGCATGGTATCATCTGTATTCGTTGCTCGCGCATGGTTCCATGCGCTCGTGATCGTATTGGTGATGTCGTGGGCTGCACCGAAGTATCTGACGGCGGCCTCGCTCTGATCAACGGTTTCAACGCGGGACGGCAGAGCCGGAATTACGGCAGCCTTGCGCCGTTGCAGCACGTGCGTGATCACACCCGCCGCGGCCGCAGCGAACAGTCCGATCAAGACCGATAAGAGAGCCGGATTTTCGAGCATGTCACTCGTTTCCGCGTTGTTGGGTGTACGTGAAAAGCAAATGCGCCGTGCGCCGGATGGCTTATCAGTACGCTGGAAGCAAAACGAACTCAGATCACCTCGCGATCCCCAAAGTAACAGACTGCAGCGCCAAATATCGCGCAGTCGTGGTGAAACTACACGTCTGCATCGCCCGGCGGTTGACGCGGTCTGGCCAGAATTTCGGGATCGCCAACCGGCGGACTAGCGCGCGAGGACTATGGTTTCCATCGTCGCCGCCGTCTTCCCTCTAGCCGTCGTCGCAACTCGCAAGAAGTACAGACCCGAGGGCAGATTGGCGGACCTCAACTCGATACGCCTGTTGGCTCCCGGAAGAAAACGGGTCGGACCGATCCGATCCACAATCCGACCGAGCACATCAAAGACCTTTACCTCGACGACGGATATCTCCTCCAACTCTACAACGATATGAGCCCGTGATCGAAAGGGGTTCGGGTATACCGACGTGACCCTGAACGTCGGGCCTGCGGCGTCGTCGTCGATTCCCGTGACGACCGCCGGAATCGCGACGCCACCGGTGCGGTCGGCAGCCATCAGCGAGACCGATCGATCCGTGACGCCGGCCGGCGGATCCAGGTAGCCGGTTGCGACGATGGGCAGGACGGAACCGGGAGCATCGCCGACCGCGAGACGAAACGAGTCGATCAGATGACCGTCCGCATCGCGCCGGACATGAACAACGTGCTCGCCGCTCGACACGACCCCCGTCCCGTGTTGACCATATTCAACCGCGTTCACGACCATGCCGGATCCGACCTGAAAATCAAGCGCAGGCCCGTCCTGAACAGCATTGACCACGGCGATGTGTTGATCTGCAGAAGACTTCGCGGTGGCGGATCCGCTGACGTCAACAATCGCAAGTGGTCGCTCGTTGCTAACGGGCTCGCCGATGAAGACAAGCACATAGT
>JABDKH010000147.1 GCA_013002345.1 Rhodothermales bacterium | reverse complement strand
CGCGCAGCCTCCAGCACTCCCCATGCAATGCCGGAAGTGTCCCGCTTCGCATAGAACTGTGCCATCGCTTCAGAAAGGCTCGCAAGTGCGCTGTCGAAATACGCCTGCTCCCGATACTCAACCGCCTTCTCTAGCATTTCGCGGGCGGTTGGTGGATCAGGCGAGCTCACGATCGGATCAATTACTGAACTATCCCGCGTGCACCCCTGAGTTGCACCTATCACCACCAACGCCACTACAGGTACAGCAATGGCTAAGCGCGACGCTACCATGACGACGGACCTCGGCGATCGTGGCCGATCAATGTATACTCAATCGTCATCGCCCGACCGAGCATTTGCCTCATCCTCACGAACAATCTTGCCCACGTACCTTCGAGACACGCCATAGCGAGAGGCGAGTCGCCCGGCGTTCGAACCATCGTAGTCGCGCAATATCAACTGATCCCTTGTGCTCTTCTTCAGTTTGCTTAGCGTCGGAATGTAGATCATTGCCCCGCCCCACATTTCGACAAGGTATTGGGCGAACTCCATGTCGCAGTCGCTAGCGATTTCGCCAAGATCTCCCGGCAGATCTGACGGATTCAGGCCACTCCAGTCAATTTGCATCTTCTTCCTCCTGTCGGCGTCATTGTGCTTTCTCTTGCTAACATGTCCATAGGGCGTAAAGAAAGCTAGATGCAACAAGCTTCACGGGTTCTTCATGTAGAGACTCGTTTTCCAGAACAGCAACACCCCGTGTACTACAAGTACATTCGTCAGAAGAAAGAACATCGCCTCCTCGATCGGTAACCCCCCCGGCTCCAGCCCCACGGTGTACCAATCCGAAATCTCCCAGATGCCGTCACCGATGGCGAACGCATCCCACACCCACAGGTAGACCGACGGTATTCCGCACGCCGCCACGTACCGCCACCCGATCGTGCCGAAGCGCCGCCCACCCAGCCACCACGTCCCCGCCAGCACCGGTCCAGCCCACGCCAGTATCAGCCCGAGATACAGCCAGCGGTCAGCGCCCGAAACTAACATCCACACACCGCACACCGTCACCGCAATCCACACGGCCAGACCAGCCAGATACACCGGCCGACTCACCGCCTCAGTCCGATCCACTCCGCGGTACATCCAAAGCGTAATCAGCCCCGTCATCAATGCCTGGAGCGCCATGAATCCGTACTCCTCGACCGGCACGAAGCCGATCACGCCCAGCACGCGGTCCTCCCCGTACGACCACACTCCGCGGTATATCAAGTAGTTGTCCCACGGCGTCGTATAAACCACCGCAATCACGACGAGAAACACCACGGCTCGCAGGGCGCTCCCGAGATTGAGTCCGCCGCGAACGCGGTACACCATCGTGCCCAACACAAGAATCGGAGGCAGCAGTACGACGACAAGGAAGGTGAAGTAGGTCATGTAGATATTGAAGCCGGTTGGGCTCGCAACCTAACAAAAAGCGGCGTGATTTTCGGGTCATAGCCGCCTCTTCTGCCCGACGACGCGGTCAGGATGCCGCGCCCAGCCGGATTCGGCTTTTCCTTACACGCGCTCCGCTTCTTGCCTGCCACATCTCGTTCCCGCGCGTGACGACATTTCCAACCCCACTAATGACCAGAAGTAGGATATGCAGGCGGACGAAGCGCTCGCGCCCGAATCGGCGACCGGTGAACTGACGAAGACGGCCGTCATCACGTCGTCCGCACTGGACGATCTCCTGACCTCACTCGCAAAAGACGGGTTCTCCGTCATTGGCCCGACGAGACGGGGCGATACGATTGTCCTGGGCGAGATCGGCGGCACCCGCGATCTGCCGGACGGGTGGATCGATCACCATGCACCCGGCAAGTATCGCCTTGAGCATTCAGAGACCAACAGGGTCTTCGATTGCACGATCGGGGCTCACGCGTGGAAGAAATATCTGTTTCCGGCACGACGCCGCCTCTGGTCTGCAAGTCGAAACGGTTCGCCCGCAAGCGTTGAATTCCAGAGTGAGGAATCCGACACGCCACCGTATGCCTTTGTGGGCGTCCGCGCCTGCGATCTCGCGGCCATCGCCATTCAAGACCGGGTCTTCATGGGTGGAAGCCACCCCGATCCGGTGTACTCAAAGCGGCGCAACACTGCTGTGATCATTGCCGTCAATTGTACCAGAGCCGTCGATAGCTGCTTCTGCGCATCCATGGGCACGGGTCCGCGCGCGACGGGCGGCTTCGACCTTGCCCTGACTGAAATCCCTCACAAGGCCCGAACGGCGTTCGTTGTTGAGACAGGCTCACCTCGCGGGGCGGAGCTTCTCTCTCGTATCGCGTCACGCCCGGCCGACAAGAAGAGCCTTGCCAGAGCCCGGTCACTTCGACAACAGGCCGTCGACGACCAGCATCGCACGCTCGACCCCGACGCCACGCGCCAGCTTCTGCTCGAGAGCCTGAATCATCCCGAGTGGAAGACCGTCGACGAGCGGTGCCTTTCCTGCGGCAACTGCACGATGGTGTGCCCCACATGCTTCTGCTCAACCGTAGAGGATACGACGGACCTGACGGGTACGGCCGCAGAAAGGTGGCAGGTGTGGGACTCGTGCTTCAACCCCGACCATTCCTACATCCACGGCGGATATGTACGAAAGACGACGGGGTCGAGATATCGCCAGTGGATCACTCACAAACTGGCCACGTGGAAGGACCAGTTCGGCACATCCGGATGCGTCGGATGTGGGCGCTGCATCACGTGGTGTCCCGTCGCGATCGATATCACGGAGGAGGTCCGCGCCATAGATCCGAACGGACGCAAAGTCGGCCCCGGCCGGCGCAAGTAACCGAGAGAAAGCCATGAAAGTCGTAAGCACCATAGAGGACAGCCTCAAGGAAATCCAGGTACTCGAGGCGATGACGCCTGACCAGCTCGAGTTCCTGGCAGGATGCACAAAGCATGTCCATTTCAAGAAGGGCGACTACCTGACGAGGGAGCGCTCGGAAGCGACGGAGTTCTTCGCCATTCGTGATGGGGCTGTCGCGCTCGAGATGGGTGTCGGAAATCGCACCTTCATCTTCCATACGGTGGGGAAGGGGCGCATCGTTGGATGGTCCTGGCTTATCCCCCCGTTCAGATCCCAGTTTGACGCCCGGGCTCTCACGGACATCGCGGCAATACGATTCGACGCCGTGTGTGTCCGACAGAAATGTGACAAGGATGCGTCGTTCGGCTACGAGATCATGAAACGGTTCTCGCAGGTAATGGCCGAGCGGCTCATTGCGACGCAGATGACACTCGTCGACATTTACCGGTAGGCAGGCAGAATGCAGGTAATCAACTCACACGAGCCGATGCTGCCGTACTCCGGCACGATTACGCGCCGCATCCAGGAGACGAGCGATACATTCACTATCGACATCAAACTCAACAGCGGCAGCCCTTTCCACTTCTCTCCCGGACAGTTCAATATGCTCTACGTCTTCGGCGTAGGGGAGGTGCCCATCTCTATCTCGGGCAGCGACAAGAACTCGGCCGTCGTAACGCATACGACTCGAGCCGTCGGGGCGGTCACGCGACGCATGTCGATGCTCAAGGTCGGCGACGCCATCGGCGTACGCGGACCGCTCGGCACACCATGGCCCATGGACGAAGCGCTGGGTCGCGACCTCCTGATCGTCGCCGGTGGCATCGGGCTTGCGCCCGTACGATCGGTAGTCTATGCGGCACTCCGCAACCGCGACCGGTTCAGACGTGTCATTCTGGTTCACGGTGCGCGTAGTCCGGGCGACGTTCTGTATGCGGAAGAACTGAAGGTGTGGACCGCTCGCGACGATTTTGAGGTCCACGTGACGGTAGACCGCGCGCCACCGGAATGGGAAGGCAATGTCGGTCTTATCACATCACTGATCCCCGGACTCTCTTTCGACCCGAGTGATTGCGTGGTTCTGATGTGTGGCCCGGAAATCATGATGCACTTCGCGGCCCATTCTTTTGAGGCGCGTGGTGTTGACTTCCGGCGAGTCTACGTTTCGATGGAAAGAAATATGAAGTGCGGGATTGGCCTCTGCGGGCACTGCCAGTTTGGTCCGGAAATCATCTGCCGAGACGGTCCGGTCCTTCGACTCGACATCGTTGAGAAGTGGCTCGCCGTTCGAGAACTGTAATTGCCAGGAGCAGAATCCTGAACCAGATACATATGGCAACCCGGAAGAAACCAAAGCTGGCTGTGTGGAAGTTCGCGTCGTGCGATGGATGCCAGCTTAGTCTGCTTGACTGCGAAGATGAACTGCTGGAGGTCGCGGGGCAGGTCACTATCGCCTACTTCCCGGAGGCGACCCGGGCTGTCGTGCGAGGCCCGTACGACATCTCGCTGGTGGAGGGTTCAATCACGACGCCACATGACGCCGAGCGGATTCACGCTATCCGCCGGAAGTCGAAGCTGCTTGTCACGATCGGTGCGTGCGCCACGGCAGGCGGAATTCAGGCGCTGAGGAATTTCGGGGATGTGAAGGAGATGATCCCCCTTGTGTACGCCCATCCCGAGTACATCGAGACGCTCCGCGTGTCGACGCCCATCTCATATCACGTCCCCGTTGACTACGAGTTGCACGGCTGTCCGATCGACAAGTATCAACTGGTTGAACTGCTGAGCGCGTACCTGAATGACCGGGAGCCAAACATTCCGGGTTATACAGTGTGCACAGAGTGTAAGCGGCGTGGCACGATCTGCGTGATGGTCGCACACGGACAGCCATGCCTGGGACCAGTAACCCACGCCGGATGCGGCGCCCTCTGCCCCGCATACAACAGGGGCTGCTACGGTTGCTTTGGACCAGGCGATGGAGCCAACACAGAGGCTCTTGGAAGGTGGCTGGCGAGCAACGGCAGTCAACCCCGTGACGTCGCACGGCTGTTCAGAACCTTTACGGCGGCGGCGCGCGCATTTCGACGAGAAAGTGAGGCACAGGAGCGAGATGTCTAAGAACGGGACGACTCAGAATCGGACATTACGGGTTGGACTGCTGGCTCGCGTGGAGGGTGAAGGGGCGCTTCACGTGCGGGTGAAGAACAACCGGGTGGTTGATGCAAAGCTGAAGATTTTTGAGCCGCCACGATTCTTCGAAGCACTGTTGCGGGGACGAAACTATCTCGAGGCTCCCGATATCACGGCACGCATCTGCGGGATCTGTCCGATTGCGTACCAACTCGGAGCCTCCCACGCGATGGAGGAAGCGTGCGGCGTCCGTGTGGACGGCGTCTTGCGCGACCTGCGTCAGTTGATCTACTGTGGAGAGTGGATCGAGAGCCACGCCCTCCACATTTTCATGCTTCATCTGCCCGACTTCCTCGGCTACGACGACGCTATCGGAATGGCTGCCGAGCACAAAGACGCCGTTGCGATGGGTCTCAGACTCAAGAAGATCGGCAACATGCTGATGTCGGTACTTGGTGGCCGCGAGGTACACCCGATCAACGTGCGTGTTGGAGGATTCTATCGCGTACCGACAGCAACTGAACTCGCGGAGCTCAAACCGGAGCTGGAGTGGGCACGGTCTGCGTCCATTGAGACGCTTGAGTTGCTCAAGACGCTCACGTACCCGGACTTCGAGCAAGAGTATGAGTACGTCGCTCTGTCACATCCGGATGAGTACGCCGTCCTCGACGGGCGACTGCGATCGAATCGTGGACTGGACATCCCGATATATGAGTTCAAGTCGCACTTCGTGGAGGAGCACGTTAAACATTCGACGTCGTTGCATGCGGTGCTCAGAGACAGAGGCGCGTACATGGTCGGGCCTCTGGCGCGGTATAATCTGAGCTTTGATCAACTGACTGACGGCGCCCGCGAAGCAGCCATCGAGATCGGACCGGGACGTGAGTGTAACAACCCCTTCAGAAGTATCCAGGTTCGAGCGGTCGAGCTGCTCCACGCGTGCGATCTCGGTCTGCAGCTTATCGACAGGTACAAGGAACCGACGCATCCGTTCGTAGAAACGACACCTCGACCGGCCGTAGGCTTCGGCTGTACCGAGGCGCCACGTGGCATCTGCTGGCATCGCTACCGGATTGACTATGACGGCACAATCCGTGACGCTACCATTGTACCGCCCACCTCGCAGAATCAGAAGTCGATAGAAGCCGATTTGCGAGAGTTCGTGACTCAACACCTTCATCTGAATACTGAAGATCTCACGTGGAAATGCGAGCAGGCCATCCGGAACTATGACCCGTGCATCTCCTGCTCATGCCACTTCCTTCGGCTTGATCTCGAACGAGATGAATGACGCAGGGCGAGTGGCGGTAATCGGCATTGGAAACGAGTACCGCGGAGACGACTCTGCTGGCATTGCCGTAGCACGACGTCTGGCCGGGCTGCCCGATTCGATCACCGTGATCGAATTGCCCGGTGAGGGCACCGAGATCATCGATGCCATGGCACCATTCGACAGGGTGATCCTCGCGGATGCGTCGCGTTCCGGTGGAGTACCGGGTACGGTCCGGGAGTTTGACGTTTCCAGGGTGTCGCTTCCGGTGCGATTCTTCAACTACTCAACTCATGCGTTTGGGCTCGCCGAAGCGCTGGAGGTGGCCCGTGCCCTGGGGACGCTGCCGCCTGAGGTGACCGTGTTCGCAATCGAAGGGCAGAGGTTTGATGCAGGAGATGAGTTGAGCTTACCTGTGGTCAAAGGTGTGCAAGAAGTTGCCACACGGATCATCGAGACACTGCGCGAGGACACCTAGCTCCGGCGGCAGCAACCATGTGAATCGGTCACTACCAGATCTTGCGGGGCAGCAGACCGACCCTATATTGCGCCACCACAACCGACAATCGGGCCGCACCACGTGTCAAATCTGACCCATCTCATGAGTCCCGTCGACGGGGCGCGGTTTCCTCGGCGAACAATCCAGTCGAACCACCTGGGCCGTCCTCTACTGGCTCAATACGACCTTGCGGAAATTCGATCCTCAGTCTCTCCTGAGCACCTCGCTGATCGCCCCCCTTCGCTCTGGCGTTACGAGGAGCTCCTTCCCCTTGAGCATTCGCGTCAGTGCATCACGTTGGGCGAAATGATGACGCCGACCACGCGGCAGGATGCGCTTGGACAGCATCTTGGCCTGAATGATCTGTGGATCAAGGACGAGACGGTTCTGCCCACCGGATCCTTCAAGAGTCGGGGTATGGCGGTGGCGGTTAGCATGGCGCGCGAACTGGGAATCCGAAGAATAGCGATGCCCACGGCCGGCAACGCGGGGGCTGCGCTCGCGGCGTATGCGGCGAAAGCGAACATTGAGGCTTTTGTGTTCATGCCATCGGACGCTCCACTTCACAACCAGCATCACACGGCGACCGGAGCCCATCTGGTTCTTGTCGAAGGAGTCATATCCGATTGCGCCCGCCTGGTTCAGGAAGGCAAGGAAGCGGCCAGGTGGTTTGACTTCAGTACGTTGCGGGAACCCTACCGACTGGAAGGGAAGAAGACCATGGGCTTCGAACTCGCAGAGCAGTGTGAGTGGACGTTGCCGGACGTCATCCTGTATCCCACCGGCGGGGGGACCGGTCTTATCGGAATGTGGAAAGCGTTCCACGAGTTGAAGGAACTGGGCTGGCTCGCTTCGGACAAACTCCCGCGGATGGTGGCCGTTCAGTCCACTGGCTGTAACCCGATCGAGAAGGCGTGGTTGGCCGGAAAGGATCACTGTGTCTTCTTTGAAGGTGCGGCGACGGTGGCCTCAGGATTGCGGGTCCCCTCAACGACCGGCGATTTCCTCATCCTTGAAGCACTTCGTGAAAGTAACGGTACAGCCGTTGCCGTCGAGGAAGAACGAATCCTCGAATGGATGTTGATAGGGCAGAGGTCCACCGGCCTCTCTATTGGCCCGGAGTCAGCAGCGTGCATCGGTGCAGCTCTCAAGCTGGTCGAGTCGGGCTGGCTGTCGCCATCGGACAGGGTCGTCCTCTTCAATTGCGGACCGGAGCGAGCCCCAGGCCAGCTGGAACGCCCCGATGTGCCACTCTTGAATCCCGACCAGCCAGTTGACTGGAGTGCAATCCTAACCTCCTGAGGACGGCTTCACCATGTTGGCCTCGCCGGGAGCCAGTTTCTTCCAGAGATAGGCGTACGACAGTGCACTCATGTACGCTCGCTGCTTGTTGTTCGTCGCCGCGGCATGACCCCCTTCCGTATTCTCGTAGTAGTACACGGGATGACCCATGTCCAACATCTGGGCGGCCATCTTTCGGGCGTGTGCCGGGTGCACCCGGTCATCTCGCGTTGAAGTGACGAACAGGACCTCCGGATACGCGGTGGACTTCGACACGTTGTGATACGGCGAATACTTCTTGATGTATTCCCACTCCTCATCAATGTCTGGATTGCCGTATTCCGCCATCCATGACGCGCCAGCCAGCAACTTGTTGTAGCGTTTCATATCCAGTAGCGGCACCTGGCACACCACGGCGTTGAAAAGATCAGGCCGCTGAGTAAAAGCCGCTCCTACGAGAAGGCCGCCATTGCTCCCGCCCATTATTCCCAGGTGCCGGGGCGACGTGATCTTTCGCTTTATCACGTCCTCGGCGACGGCTATGAAGTCGTCAAACGCTCTCTGCCGGTTTTCCTTGAGAGCCGACTGGTGCCAGCGAGGCCCAAACTCGCCGCCACCGCGAATGTTGGCGAGTATGAACACACCGCCTTCTGATAACCACGCCTTGCCGCGGGTCGCAGAGTAAGACGGTCTCATTGACACCTCGAATCCGCCGTAGCCGTAAAGCAACGTGGGATTGGAGCCGTCGAACACCTGATCCTTTCCGCGAACGACGAAGTACGGAACCTGCGTTCCATCCGCCGACTCCGCGTCGAATTGCTCAGCAACCATGGACGATGCGTCAAAGAACGCCGGCAGGCTCTTGGCCTGATTGACGTGCCGACCATCGTCACGATGCTCGACGAGGAAGAGCGAGCTGGGAGTCAGAAAACCGTTATAGTTGAAGAAGTACGTGTCTGAATTCTCGTCGGAGCTGGACAGGCTGAGGGTACCGAACTCGGGCGCATCCACCTGCGTGCTCTCCCAACCATCGTCGCCGAGGCGATACTCGTAGAGCTTGCTTCGCACATTTTCCAGCATGTTGATCAACAACAAGTTCTTCGTGGTACTCACCCCGGCCACCGACGAGCGCTCATCCGGGACTACAATTCGATTGAAGCTCCTACTGCCCGCAAGGAAATCGTCGAAGTCGATGCTAATGAGTGCACCCTGCGGATGCGTAGTCTCTCCGACCTCCCAGTCTGATTTAAGTGCAACCAGCATCTGGCCCTTGAAGATGCCGTACATATTGGCGTCTGCGGGAAGGTCCAGTTTGACCATCTTGTCTCCCAGGCGGACGAGGGTCTCCGATTCAAAAAAGGTGACAGCCCGCGTCACAAACTCATAGTCGCCCTCGGGTGTGTGGTCGACGCTGGCCCACGACCCGACATCGGTAACGTCGCCCTCGTAGACCGTCTTCGCGTCGGAAAGGGGAGTACCCCTCTTCCAGATCTTCGCAAACCTCGGGTAGCCGGACGTTGTCAGGGTACCCTCACCGAAATCGATGCCGACGTAGAGCGTGTTCTCGTCCAGCCATGATGTGCCTCCCTTGGACTCTCTAAGAGAGAAGCCGTCCCCGACGAAGGATTTTGCTTCAACGTCGAATTCCCGACGGACTGTCGCATCCGCACCGCCACGAGAGAGGTTCACCACGCACCTCTGGTATGCCGGATACAGACAGGATGCGCCTTTCCACACCCAGTTTTCCTCTTCTTCGGCTGCCAGCGCATCGATGTCGAGCACCACATCCCACGTCGGATCGTCCGAGATGTAATCAGCCAGCGTCGTCCGGCGCCAGATACCCTTCTCGTGAGTCGCGTCCTGCCAGAAATTGTAGACGTAATTTCCGCGAATGGCCACGTACGGAATCCGTTCGTTCGAATTCAGTATTTCAAGGTTCGTGTCAAAGATTGTATCGAATGATGGATGCTCTGCCAGGATGCCCACAGTCTCCTGGTTACGCGCTTCAACCCACTTCATCGCGTCGCTTCCATCGACATCCTCAAGCCACATGTAAGGGTCCTCGACGATCTGTGCGTGTGCACCGCACGCCCCTAGCAAAAAGGCCGCGGCAACAACCAATCGTTGGTACGTCTGCATCTCAGTACTCATCAAGTATTAAAGCCTGTCAACTCAAGCGAAGTACGACTCGTAGATATTCATGTCAAGGGAAGAATTAGAGATCCTTGAGAATCACACGAGCAGCGAACCGTGTAGAACAACACGATACGCTCCCAAAGGCGGTTGACAGACGCAGCAACGCTCTCGGCCTGTCAAGATCCAAATCGGGGATTGACGATGTTATTGTAGATCGATCCGAACGTGTAGCTTAGACCGACGGAGAGGCGATATTCAAACGAGGTTGGCAAACGCACGCTGCCGAGGAGAATTTCCTCTTGCGACGCTTCCTCTCTCGAAAGGAAGATCTGGTCTCGGATGTGAGAGATCCGTCCGAAGGCGAAAAGCGACAGTCCACGGACCAGGCGTACCTGCACAAAACCGAAGAACTGAAGTCGATAAAGATCCAGCAGGCTTTGGTCGAAGTCGGTCAGATAGCTCGACGCCTCGAACGATGCGGATGCTTCACCCCAGGGCTGTTGGAATTCCAGGCGGGTGGCGAACTGTTGATGCAGCAACACTTCACTCGACTTGTCAAAGACGGTCAATTCCTCGTAGTCGAAAGACCGCAGGTCGAGGAAGTACGAAAACCGAATCTGACGCCGACTCGACTCCGAGTACGGGAACAGATTGAACTCGAGTGATGGCGAGATTGACGCAGAGAACGCCGTGTTGTTGAACGACGAAGTGCTCAGACGAACAAAGCCGCCGGCCGACCAATGGCGGTTCAGACTTCTAACGACAAGTCCGCGAACGCTCCCGTCACGCCGAGTGCTTGTGACGGTGCCGTCTTCGAGATCAAAGTTCTCTTCCTCATAGCTGCCGTCGACCGACAGACGAATCTTCCAGTCCTCAGTAACTCTGCTGACGTGCACGTCGCCGTCGATTTCGTAATCGTCTGTGACGTCCTCGACATCGACCGAACCATCAAGTCCGACGCGGAAGACCCAGAAATTCCACGGGTCATCTTCGGGCGATGCCTGGTTAAGATCCGACCGGGACTCGTCAAACTGGATACCGATCTGAGTCGCAAGCGGAGTGCGAGCCACATACCGCACGAGTCCAAGCCTGATCGTTTGCGCAAGACCTGATCTGCGCTCATCGTCGGTATCCGTGTCGCTTGACGTGTATCGCAGCGTGTCGACAAGTCCAGCGAACCTCCCTAGTCCGATGAAATCTAGCGTGTAGGCCCGCCCGGCGCCCGCACGTTCTGTCGTCACCAGGATGTGTACCTGCGCCTCTGTGCGGTCGCGAACGTAGTTCACGAACGTAATCTCTCGTCGGATATAACTAAAGTCGCAGCGGTCACAGTCAAGAAAGACCGCAAGTGCGCCGCCGGTGGGCTGATCCTGGGCAGCAGACGGACCTGCAGCCAGAGCGGCGACGAGGCTCCAAAGGAAAAGACGTAAATACAACGGAATGACTGTTGTAATGAGGTTTGTACAGGTCAATATATAGAACGCCATCCCACGTGACAGTCCACATTGCCTCGAGGCCGGGCCCGCGTCCCAATGCCAACTGGAATACGCGAACCACAAACGCCGATGTGCAGATCCGCAACCCTCGGGCGTCGGCCAGGCAGCGATCTAAATCACAGATCCTTGAGAATCACGCTTGCCGCGTTGCGTCCCGACGCTCCCATAATGCCGCCGCCGGGGTGCGTGCTGGCACCAGTCAGGTAGAGACCCTTCAGATGGCTGCGATACCCTGACATCCCGAGGGCGGGACGAAGCATGAACATCTGATCCAGACTCATTTCCAGATGCATCACGTTCCCACGGATCAGTCCCAGTTCGCGTTCAAGCCACTCGGGGTGCTGAAACAACTCACCGACAATGCTATCCCGGGTGCCGGGTGCGTATCGTTCGAACTGGTCCAGTATCGAGTCGCGGACTGCACCCTGAATCTCATCCCACCGTTGCCCATTCGCCAACTCGTACGGATAGTATTGAGCCCACAACCAGAGGACCTCACCGCCCGGCGGAGCCAGAGAATCGTCAACGGCACTGAATGACATTGCAACAATGGGGGGATCCTTGGCGGGCTGGCCTTTGAGATAGTCACCGTATGCACTACTGATGGTCTGAACACTCGGACAGACAAGCTGCAGCGCCGTCCTCGCGTCATCAGACGGATCGGCAGCGTAGCGAACGGGCTTGTCGAGCGCCAGTCTCAGCACGGCACCAAAACCGTTGCCGGGCCGCATGCTCTTTAGCGCGTGGCTTGGCCGATGCTCTTCCGGCAGCAATCGACCAAGCGATTCGAGTGCGTGAGTCGCGCCTATCACGGCTCGGGCTGTGTGTTTTACACGACCGATCCTGACACCCACCGCCCGTCGATTCTGAACGAGGATCTCCTCGACAGGACACCCGGTAGAAACGGTACCCCCATACGATTCAATGTGTCTCTGCAGCGCAACCGTGAGCATCCCGGATCCGCCGCGCGGACGTGCGATACCGCTCTCGTGATACAACGGGTGCCAGAGCAGGAACGGAGCTGTCAGTGGCTCCGTCGGCGGGGGACCGGACTGAGCCGCCATCCAGGCCAGCGCCGCACCCAGTTTCGGTTCCGTGAAGTAGTCGGATACGACTTCACCGTACGGCTTGAGTATGGAGGAAAGCTGCGTTTGCCAATTGACCGACCTGTCGCGACCACCGACAAATCGTTTGCCCACCTGAAAGGGACTCGGAGTCGAGAGAAACACCTCCTTCACCCTGGTCGAGAACGGTGTCCAGTCGTTCACGAACTTCCTGTAGGCGTCTCCTTCACCAGGATAACGGTTCTCCAGTTCGTTGCATGTTCGGTCCACATCTCGATAGATGTAGAATGAATCGCCATCCGGGAAGGGCGCGAAGAACAGAGGGTCCAGTTCGAGATAGTCAAGTCCAAACTGTGACAGCCCCAGCTCTTCGATGATCGGCGTCAGACGAATCAGTATGTGTGCGCTTCCACCCAGATCGAACTTGTAGCCCGGTACGATCTCTTGCGTCGAAACCGCTCCGCCAACAATATCGCGACGTTCGAACACGGCGACTCGATAACCGGCCTGAGCCAGGTATGCTGAAGCGATGAGGCCGTTGTGGCCGGCACCAACAGTAATAACATCGAAGTCAGGCATGCCGACGCGAATGGTCAGGGGAGCAGAAGCTCAGGATCAATCGTAAGATTATAATCTATTTCCGAGTAGTGATATCGCTCCACAACCTGCTGCTCTTCCGCACGCTCGTGCAGGATTACTCGCAGCGGGTTCCGAAGCAGGTGCAAGGTGGAATTTAGAGAGTCCGCATCGACGTAGCTGATGGCAGTTCTCTCAGGCGTCAACTGCTCCAAAATCACGGTGTCCCACACGTCCAGAACGAATCCCAGATCGTCAAGGAATCCGTTCTGCGACATCTGGTTGCCGCGGAGCGACCGAACACGCTTGTGGGATAACTCAAAGGAGCGTTTTATAAAGCTCAGCAGCCCGCGCTTGTATCCGTAGACCCTCCCGTCAAACAGGATCGCCGTCGCACCCTTACCTTTGCCGTCGAACACATCCAGTCTCATGTTGTCCTGTCCGGCCCATAGGCACCGGGCAGATGTGTGTTCCTCCTGCCGACCCGACCGCTCCCAGCTAGTCTGCACCCAGCTCGCCGTTTCTACCGTATCCACCAGCGCACGTATTTCGGTAGCAAGATCGTCTTGCTGCGCCTGTACGAGCCCTGAAGTTCCCGCGAGAAGACTAACCACCACGACCCTCTGAAACAGACGGTCCAGTACTTCAATAGAACGGCTCATTCGTGCTCAGACCAGATACGGTATCAGTGCCTTTCTTCCGGGCGGGTACTCGCTGAATCGCTCATAGTACCAGCGGTGATTAGACAGAGCCCTGGGGATCAGGTTTGCTGCGGTCCACATCGCAAACGCCGCGGCGGCCGGAGACCACGTCATCAGAGCGAAACCAATCCACTCCACTATTTCACCCAGATAGTTTGGACAAGAAACCAGATTGAAAAGCGCACCTTGCGGAATTTCGTAGCGCCCGGATCGGCGGAGTCGCAACAGTATCCCATCAGACTGCAGATTGATGACGAGGCCAACCACGAAGAGCGTCGCGCCGACAACAAACCTCCAATCTGAGATCCACGCCAGGTCATAGGACGGTCCTAGCGACCCCAGATAGTACCCGTTGAGGAAGCCATTTACCGAGTTAAAGAAGATCGCAGATCCTACGATGGCAAGCGGCATTCGTTTTGAGCCGGGAGCCATTCGAAACGGAAAGACAAGTGTGCGATGGACGTAGTGTATCTGCCAGGCCGCGAAGAAAATCCACGTTGCTATCGACATCGGGTTGGATCCACTGAGCACGAACCACGCGAAGACAAGCAGCGCCGGCAACTCCATTAAGAACCAACCGAGCCTATGATCCATCGTCGGTCCCCAGCCCGACTGTGTGTAGCGACCGTAAGGCGCGCGGACGCGGAGAAGAACGATGAAGGCGACGGCCGCAATCGCCACCCATGCTACTATGATCAGCCAGAATGTGGAGACGGTCATTGGCGAGCTGATACCTCAGTTCCTCCGAATGCTGGCGAGCCTTCGTCCACGGATGGATCGCGGTCAAACCCGTAGGTTTCAAAAACGTCCGCCAACCGATCGTAGATCTCGGCGCGCGTCATACCAAAATCTTCCAGCGTGTACCGGTGATGACTTTGATAGCCGCGAGAGCGACGGGTCGCGTCTTCGAGGAGGTTCGTGAACTCACCGGACATATCCAGATCTAACGCCTCATAGATGCGTCGAACGGTTCGTTCCGGATCACGGACAAGATCATCGAAGCGAACATCGACTACCCGGGATGACGGAACGGCCTCCAGTATTTGCAACCTGGAGCGGTAGTAGTCACA
Source organism: Rhodothermales bacterium (assembly GCA_013002345.1). NCBI lineage: Bacteria > Pseudomonadati > Rhodothermota > Rhodothermia > Rhodothermales > Rhodothermales bacterium. The sequence continues at coordinate 5,309 of JABDKH010000147.1, read as the reverse complement.
GAACAGATCAGCCAGCGCACGATACGTTTCAATGCTCTCGACCGCTTGCGGCGCAAGTCGGCGCCACGTCACCGTATACATGCTGAGCAATGAAGCAACTGTGTCATACGGATGGCGAATCATGTGAATGAACCTGACTTCCGGCATTGCGATGATCGTCGCCTCGAGCCGCCCGGTAACCGCAGTATTTTTTACCAGGAGCGTCTTGTTTCCACCTTCCGCAAATAGGTGACGCCGAAGACTTCCGAGGTAGTCCGCCATCAGTCGTTTGCGTGTCTTCGACGACATTCGATCGACATAGCCCACATGTCCCAGTTCGTCAAAGAACGGAAACAGGAGAGTGACTACCGGGGTCAGCATGGAATAAACGAATAGCTGCTCGTCTTCCTCCGGCTCCGATAATCGAGTTCGATGTATGCCCGTCCACCCGCCAAACGCACGTTGACTGAGGCGGCGCGTGAGTCGCTCAAGGGGACTTCCGACTGCCCTGTCTGCCGCCCTGGCCGTACTCAGCAAACGGTACAGCGCGACTGATGGAAAGATTGACTGATACAGAGCCATCGAGGTAAAACGTGAATCGAGCGATAGCAGCCTGTGCAGAAAAGTGGTGCCGCTTCTGGGATTCCCGATTATGTACACGGGGGATTTCACTTCCTGGCGTCGGAACGCACGAAATATGATATGATCCAGGCCACGAAATACGAGAACCGTTGTTCGTAATCCGAGGAACGACAGCATCAATCCCGCCGTCCACAGCGCATGCTGTGGATGAAAATGACGCCTGGAGAATGTGCTCCGCAGTGCGCGAAAGAATGTTGGCAGATGAAGAAACATGCCTTGATGTGCGCCGCCGATTAGCCTCGCGTCCAGAAAATGATAAGGCTTGCGATTCCTCGCGAGAAATCAATCCTTGCGTTGCTGCGTGACCCCAATCCACCCGCCAGAAGTGGCGTCCACGGTACGGCCGGCGCCGCAATTCCGCAATCGACCCAAATGCGGGTGTCAGAACGTGTGCGCCAGACGAACGAGAGCAAGCCTGCCGAGTTTTGGCACATCTACGAACTCTTCGTGCTCGTTATTCAGCAGGTTCTGAATCGTAACCGTCAACTGAGTTCTAGGAGAGAACGGTACGCGATAGTGCATGCTTAGATCGACGAGCGTATACGGATTAACTGTGCCAACATACACATCCGAGCGCACGGGAAAACCTCCGACATGCCGAACCCGGATTTCCGATCGGATATCATATCTCGGATACGTGAACCGAACACTTCCAGAGACCTTGTTGCGCGGTGCGTTCAGAGCAATGTCATTAATGTTGTCTACGTTGCGAAAAAGATTCTCGGAGACGAACGAATACGTTCCGCCGAAACTCCAGCGCGGGGAGAGAAAGTAGGTGAAGTGAACATCCGCACCATACAGCGAAATATCTCCAAAATTACGTCGCACCAATAGCGCGGCGGTGGGATCGAAGGATTCGACCGGACTCACGGACCCGAATGGCACCGATCCTGCAATACCCGAACTGATCAGAAAACTCAATTCCGATGCCGGCGACCCGTCACCGTTTCCTATTCCCTGGATTTGGTCGAGGGCGAGAAGTGACGTGAGAGCGTCCGCATTCGCCGGATCAGCCAGCACCTGTTCAACATGCTCAGTGAGAGCGAGCTGAAGCGTTGGTGAATCAAGAAACACAGTCGGCGAACCAACAAGAAAAGGCCCGATGAAGTTCTTGACATGTGTTCTGTATACATCCAGTCCCACGAAGACCCGTTCCCGAAGAACACCCTTGTATCCGAACTCGATGGTTTCGGTACGAGTAATCTTCAGGGGACCTATGTCCGACGGCTCGAACGTCGGCACGAATCCCTGGCGACCGAGATCCAGTATTTGCAGAGAGTTTCGAACACCGACCACCTCGTCCGGAAGCACGAGATCCAGGGCATTAGAAAACGCCTCGAGCTGGTCGGCCGGAATGAGGCCTGACTCGGCAAGTCCCAGGCCCAGACCGGCTACGCTCGCATCCCTCGCGACAGACCACATGACGTTGGTAAACACCGGGTCGTCCAGCGAAATGAACTGGTCGTCGCCAAAGCCTCTTGGGTCCAGCCGGGCATACGGTGATCTGAATTGCACGCGGCCGCTCATATCGCGACTGAAATGGAATCCAGTCGACGGCGTCCCCTGAGCCCTGAGATTCATGGTGGGGCTGAAGCCAAGCAATGGCTCCAGTCGTGCACCCTCGAATACATCGCGCTGACCCAGGACGTCCGCAAAGAGGTGATTGGCCGCCGGTGTCTGGAACGCCCGGTTAAACGTCAGGCGAAACGTATGCTGCGGAGTCGGCTTGACCACCAGAGCGGCACGTGGAGAAAAAGTCAGATCGTCGACACGGTTATGTCGATCGACTCGGGCAGCCAGCACAACATCCAACTTTCGACTTACGCGCGTTTCTGATTGCACGTAGGCCCCGACCTCATTGATGTCGTCTTGGTCTTCGTATGCACCGTTGACCGTACCTTTGCTGTCGGGTCTTGTGAGATACAGATCGACTCCGTATGTAAAGTCCTGGCGCTGACCAATCGAAGAGTTGTGCTGGGCTTGCGCGACAAACTGTCCCGAATTCTCGCTGAAGAGGTCTCCCGTTCGAAGCGCGTACGAGTCGCGCGAGTCGAGTTCACTGTAGAAGACCTGCGCAAAGAGCCGGCCGTACCTGAGGCGAGCCTGAGCGTACGTGTAAAGCGCGTTCTTCGCCTGAACTGCGCCGGTGGGGGAGGTCTCGATGTTGTCGCCGTGGGTAAGTCCACCGCTCACGATCAACGTTCCGGTTGACGAAAACCGGTAATCAAGCCGTCCATCCAGTGCAAGATTCCGAACGTTGAAATCCCTGAGACCAATTCTAAGCGTGTCTTCATCAGCACCCGCCTCAAGTGCAAGTCGTCTAGCCGATACCTCGAGGCTATCAGCAAATTCGAAGTCCCGCCCCGTGTAGTACTGGGCAAAGACCTTAAAGCCCAGTCGATTGCCCACAGTGCCCGCGTGTCGAAGCGCGCCGGAAAGCACTTCGTTCTCGCCCATTGATACGGTTGCTGTCGTCCCCCTTGAATCGAATGGTGAGCGCGTTACAATGTGGACTACGCCATTTGCGGCATTGGGTCCATAGAGGGCGGAAGCGGGGCCGGATACCACTTCGATCCGTTCAATGTCTGCAGAATTGATAGGAATCAGATTCAGCGCAGTGAGCCTGATCGACGGAATGCGAGCAATCCGATTGTCAACGAGAGTCAGCAGCGAGCTCGCAAGGTTGTCATTGAAACCGCGAATCACGATTCGGGATTGATTAATGCCGGTGGACATAAGATCGACCGATGGCACGGCCTTGAGGTACTCCGCAGCGGTGAGGGCTGTGCGGGCCTCGATCTCTTCGGTCTCCAGCACAGTAATAGCGGCGGGAGCGTCGAGCAGTTTCTGTGGCGATCGCGACGCCGTAATTGTGACGGGATTGATCTCGATGTCAACCGGGACGAGCAGGATCTCCAGGTCATTTCGGCTATCCTCGCGGACATCCACGACGATATCCTGCGAACGATACCCTACGTATGACACCTGAAGCGTGTATCGGCCCGAACTCAACCGGGGCAGAGTGAACCTGCCGTATTCAGAGGTCGCCGTTCCGAGTTTCGTCGGTCCGCTGGTCGTGACGACATTAGCCCCGATCAGCGCCTCGGCAGATTCAGAATCAATGACGCGGCCCGTTATGGACTGGGCCTCGGAATCCAGTATGATGATACCGGCGAGCAGAATCGACAGTACGATCTTCATGGACATCTGGATGCCACGCGGCATCAGTACGTTTTGGCGGCGGTGGGGGTGTCTGTGGGGCGGACACGCCTCTAATTACGCTCTGCGAGACGAGAATGTCCAGTCGGGCGCCAGGTGGGCAATGGCCGCGGCTCTCCGAGACGGAACGCCTACTGCGTATCAAGACTGAGGAAACCACACGGACACACCTCAAGGCACTTGCCACACGATTCACACCGATCAAGCCTCAGTACGAAATGCTCTCCTGGTCCCGGCTCGATCACCCGAGCGAATCCGTCCGCATTACAAAACATCCAGCAGTAGCTACACCCGATGCACATGCCGCACGAGAGGCATCGATCCGCTTCTTTGAAGAATTCCTCTTCCGTAATTGTCCGGGCAACTTCAAGGTCCGGCTCCGCCACGCGTGTTTCCGGATCAACTACGGGTGTTGTGACTCGCTCTGCACTTTTGTAGTAATCCAGATTCAGATCTGCTGTCGAAACTCCGGGGTGCTCGACAGAGGCTGACTTCGGCAGGCCGCGGAGGCGGGCGTCAGCATTCTCTGCGGCCATTCTGCCATGACCGATGGCCATGCTGGCGAGGCCCGGTCCTGTGACATCACCACCTGCCCAAACATGATGCTGCTGCGGGTCTTGATTCTCCGACGCCCACTCACCGTTCTGGCCAAATCCAGAAAGACCTTGCCAATCGGGTCGCTGGGCGACAGCCACGATGACCGCGTCGGTTTCGATCTCAAATTCACTTCCAGGTACCGGAACGGGTCTGCGCCTTCCCGACTCATCCTGATCGCCAAGCTGCATCCGTTGCACAACCATTGCCTGGATATCCTCTCCCTTACGACGAATTGCGGACGGCGAAACAAGAAAGTTGATCGCCACACCTTCCTCGATTGTTTCATCGACCTCGCCGGCTATGGCCGGCATCTCTTCGCGTGTGCGACGGTACAGGATGCGTACTTCGGCACCCAATCGACGAGCCGATCTTGCAGCGTCGATGGCCGTGTTTCCACCTCCAATGACAACGACTCTCTCTCCGACCTCTGGCGCCTGTCCTCGCGAGTACTGCTCCAGGAACTCAACACCAGAGTAGACGTGCGGACCATCTTCACCTTGGATTCCTAACGCGCGACCAAGTCCAGCACCGACGCCGAGAAAAATGACGTCATGTTTCTTTCGAAGCTCATCGGCGCTGACGTCGGTTCCAATGCGGGTGTTCAATCTGAGGTCGACACCGAGATCCAGTATGCGTTGAATTTCCGCGTCTAGCACGGTGGGTGGGAGGCGGTAATCCGGAATGCCGTGACGCAGCATGCCGCCGGGTGCGTCGTTACTGTCGTACACCGTCACCGCATAGCCTCGGCGGGCCATTTGATACGCAAAGGAAAGCCCCGCCGGTCCGGATCCGATTACGCCCACACTCTCAGACCGGGCTGGGCCTTCGATGACGGGAAGCTTCAGCTTGTTCTGAATAGCCTGATCGCCGAG
>JABDKH010000146.1 GCA_013002345.1 Rhodothermales bacterium | reverse complement strand
AGCGGATGACATCGCCCTGAAAAGATAAAGCGGATCCTGCCGTTCAGCAGGACCCGCTTCTCTCACAAGGCCATCAGTGCGTAGTTCAGTCTGAACTACAGGTTGATGCCAAGCTTCTTGACCGTCTGGAGCGTGAGCTCTCCGGTTGCGAGGCCTTCCTTGCGCTGGAATGCCAGCACTGCATCCATGGTGCCGCGACCTAACTGGCCGTCGACGGTACCCGGATTGAAGCCGCGCTGCTGAAGCGCGCGCTGGATGGCCATCACGTTCTCGCGAGTCACGTTGACGTCACAGAGAACCGGCATCCACTTCGTTGCGCCGTCGGCAATCTTGACCTGGCGAGTAACAGTCTGGTACTCAGCCGGAATCTCGATCTGACGCTCGGACGCGGCGCGATCCACGACACGACGAGTCACCGTCTCGTAGACAGGCTCCGTCTGGATCTTCTTGGTGAAGACCTTCTTCGGGATCCGCTTCGTGACGGTCTTGTACTCGGCCGGTACAGTGACGGTACGTGTTTTGGCGGGTGCTTTAAGCACTCGCTTGGACACCGTCTTGTATTCAGCCGGGATCTCGACCAGACACATCAGCTCGCCGGTCGTAGCATCGGATCTCGTGACGAGTTCGCCACTACCGTCTTCGACAGCGTTGCCGTAGATACGTCCCTTGCTCGGTTGCCATTCCGTCCGGGCTGGAGCAACAAGAATCCGCTCCGTGACAGTCTCGTAGGTGGCCGGTGCGACCTCCTCGATCGTATCGTAGGCCTCACTAACCAGTACACGCTCAGTAACCGTCTCGTAGGCGGTCGAGGTAACCTCGACGCTACCGTCTGAAAGGGTGCGAACGACAGGCTTGACATTGCCCTTCAGTGGATTTCCGTTCTCATCGACAAGGATGATCTTCTCGCCACCTTCCTTCACAAGCACTCTCTCCGTGGCGGTCTTGAAAGTCGCGGGGGTAACCTCTATCCGGTGGCTCGCTTCCTTGTTGAGCATGCGCTCAGTTTCGGTCTTGAACTTGGCGGGCGTGGTCACACGCGCATAGCATTCGCCGGCTTTCGCGTTCTCAGGAAGACTCATGGTCTCCTGGGCGACAACCGTGCTGCTGGCGAAAAGTGTCAGCACGGCCATGGTCATAATGTTCCGAAGCATTTTCATTTTGCTACGGTACCTCCTAGCATGTTATGTAGAGCAACAATCGGTCACCAACCAAGCGGCAGAGTGTCGCGGCATGCGGACCGACTGCCATCGTCATCGACGGGGTGAACGTATCGATTGGGCTGCGACTCTGCAGCCGAGCGCTCCCTGATCAAACGCTATTCCACGCGACACTTCTTCACACATTGAACACATTTCGCGCCCAAAATGGCGCTCCTGCGCTCAGGAGGGTGCATCGGCACATAACGGGGCGTGCAGAATTCTGTACAACGACCGCCCAAATGTGTCCACTCGCAGCGTGTTGAGTGTCGGCGTCGCCCGGCGAGCGGTTACCGACTGAGAAAGTCGAGCACAAGCCGCATGAGATGCCGCCGATCGGCCCTGTAATTGACCGTTTCGAACGGAAAACCAAGCGTCACCGCCCTGTGTTGGCCATGATACCCGACGCCTGCACCCAGATTATTCTCATCGTAGCGCATCAGGACACTGGCCCCCTCTCCGACAGGTCCAAGCCCGTCCGGCGATTCAACCGCATATACGGCCTCCCCGAGCTCAGTATTGAACCGGAATCGAAACACCCGCTCCGCGAACGTCGCGTTGCTCAAATGAACACCCCCGAGTCGTGCGGCGTGATCGGTAATCCATTTGATGTGCAACACGCTGTCGGCAAATACCCTGTGTCCCGCGGAATCGTGTTTCGCACTGAATAGATCGGTTCCTATGAAGGCTCCCGAGACAAATAGAGCCCCTCCTCCATGCGCGTAGTCTGACAGACGCGCACGCATGGCCGAGGGTAGAGCCTCAAACTCAGGTTCTCGACCTGACCGGGGCCAATACGTCGTCTTCTCCTCGCCGAGTATCAGGTCGACCACATCATACGAGGACAGATCCACGAGCCCGGCTTCGACCGACTCGTCACTCGCAGAATCAAACGAGAACCCGGCGGCCCGGATGGCATCGCCGTGCAGATACGGATAATCAAACGTGTTGCCGGCAAGAACGCGGGTGTCAAAGTCTCCATGCGACGCGCCGTGTCCTGGAGCGTCGTCATCAATCCACGGCAGTCGACTGTCGAAACTGAACTGGCTTCCGGTATATCCCAGGTCGCGCCGGTCCGGAACGCCCTGGTCCCAGAAGTCGGCGAACCCTGTCAGAGATCCAGCAGTCAGCGAAGCCGGGGCGGCCACACGATCGAAGCCGTTGATGATCAGAACCTTCCGGCTTCCCGCCGAGCCCGTGTAAACCGACAGAGTCTCTGACTCGAAGCCCTCGCCGCCGCTGTTCGCCGCCGTGACCCTGAATGAATAGACGCTCTCCGCCTCCAGCCCCTCTATCCGGACCGACGTCTCGCTGACCAGGCGACCGTTGTCAAAGCCCGCCGAATCTACGCGTGTATACACCACGAACCGGTCCGGCGTTGCCGTTGGCTCCATTGGATCGACGGTTGGCCTCCAGCTCAGTACGACAGATGACGGGCCGTCCGACCGCGCCTGAAAGTGTGTGACCGGCAGCGGTTGAACCACGTAGCTGAACCCGTGGTGCTGAGCGAGAAACTTCAGGATTCCCTTGTAGATCGCGCGACTGGCATCAAACCGAAACCGTGGATCAAGCGCATAGCGCATGTCCCAGAAATTCTGGTGCGACAGCAACTCGAGCAGCATCGATGGTACATTCGGACGGAAAGACTCACTGTATTGCCCGTCGTAGAGACTGCGCCGCCGCCAGGTCGAATCGTAGAGCACGCGCAGGTCATGCACGATTTCCGTCTGTACGATATCCGCCAGGTCACGGTTGGCGAAACGGGAAACGCCGTCGGGAAAGGCGCGCGTCGAGTCGGCGCCGTATACACTGTAGATGGACAGGGTCCCGATGGTTGAGTCCGGCCCGGTGATGCCGGCGTCGGTGTGAAAAGCCAGGGACACGTCGACGGGAATCCCCAGTCCGGCCGCACGTCGGTCACGGTTGGGTCCGAACGGCGAACCTCTCAGGTAGTTGACCCACTCACCGCGCGACTGATAATCATCACGGTAGTCGTCTTCGCCGCCGTTGAGATCAAACACGAGCGAGTCCGGCATGCCGGAATACTGAAGATGGTAACGTGCGCCCTCCATGAAACGAGGCCGTTTGCCGGGTCGACCGCCGCGAGCAATGAGCCCCATTCCGCCTCCAAAGCGGACGGCGTCCGCCGAGACAAGTCCGTCCGGGGTTTCACTGCGATTGGAAAGACGTACACTTCCGCCAGATGCATTCGAGCCAGCGTCGAAACGAAATGTGCCGAGATAAATCCACGTACTACCACCGATGCGCTGGTTCACACGGAAGCGCGTCCGCCCTCCTGCATGGTAGACGGCATAATCGGCGTCATCAATACTATCGTCAAGGCTGGCGTACGACACATAGACGGCATAGTCACCCGTTTCGGGAATGTCAGGGATCCACTGGAGCCAGGCCGACTCGTCCGCATCACCAGCGATTTGCAGGAAACTGCCGGTAGAGAACGGGTTCAGACCTCCGGCATAGGGGATCTCGCCGATGCTGAATCCGGGGCCCGTACCGGCCAACCACGCCGACGAGTCAGAAAACACGATCCGACCACCCGCACCCGGATCGTCGTTGTCGACCACAACCATGTTGCGCTGCGGATCGCGTTCGCGCGCGAAGAAGACATGAGCCCCCGCCTTCTCGAGCATGGGCCCCACATACGGCAGCGTGAATGACAGCGGCAGGAGATCTTCTACCGTCTGAAACACCCGAGGCCTCTGCCACATCCAGCGGTCGGCTGTATGGTCATAGTACCAGCCGTGACTGTGCCACATCGCCACGTAGCGATCGGCGAGTCCACGGGTCGGCGAAACCGCGCGGTCGAGCGGCGTAACGAGGGGCGCCGGCCTTGCTTCGGTTCGAGCGAGGCGCGCACTATCCACAGCCGCGCCGGGCGGGCGAAACACGTTGGGAACGAGCTGACGGATCGGAACGCCCATGCTGTAGAGTTCGAGGTCGCGACCCATCAGGTATGGCGATACCCTCCGCCGAACTTCGGACTCAAGCTGCGAGGCCGACTCGGGTCGAAACGGGTACCGGGCAAGTTCTCGACTGAACTCGATCTCCACACGGGCGTCGAGGAATCGAATGGTGTCGATCCCGGTTCCGAGTGGCAGCCGAAACGGCGACTCAAGATCCACGGCGGCATCCAGCCAGGAATGTGCCGCGAAACTCACACCTTCGTCCTGACTGACCGGTGCGGGCACGCGCGATCCGGAGCATGCAGATATAAATACGCCGGCAACTACGACCGAAAAACGCGGAAAGGGTGATCGGCCGATCTGCACAATCGTTGTCAACATGAAAGAGAGACCATCGAACATCTGCGCCCTGTGTGAGGCTCAACTTAGGACGAGACAGCCTGCTTGTAAAGCGTAGAGCATTGGCGCCCGCTCAGGCCCCGGCAGCCGGGCGCAGATCAATCAAAGCGTTTTGTGTAGAAGTGGCAATAGGGCGACTTCCCGGTCTTCTCGTAGTACTGTTGATGATATTGCTCTGCCGGCCAGAATGTGTTTGCCGGTTCGAGCTCCGTGACCACGTCCATGCCCTTTGCTCGAAGCAGCCCGATAAGCATCTCAGCCGTGGACTTCTGATTCTCATCCAGGTAGAACACCGCAGACCGATACTGTTCTCCCACGTCCGGCCCCTGACGGTTCCGCTGCGTAGGGTCGTGCGTCTCGAAGAAAAGACGGGTCATATCCTCGTACGTGGTCTGCTCCGGATCGAAGATCACCTCGATTGCCTCCGCATGACCGGTCGTTCCCGAACACACTTCCTGGTAGGTAGGCTCGGACGTATGACCACCGATGTAGCCCACACGCGTGGACCGGACTCCTTTGGCGCGCATGAAGTAGTGCTCCACACCCCAGAAGCAGCCGGACGCAAAGATGGCTCGTTCAGTCTTGTCCACAAAAAGCACCGCAATGAAATTATCGGGCTCCGTATACGATCCCGCTGATGTCCTGTTCTGGCCTCGTGCTGAGCAAGGCGAAGAGCCGGCATCCGGCACACGCGTAGTCTTTCCCCCCACGTCGGGATGAGGCGCTATCTCTATGTTTTTGAGTTGCCGGATTGTATGATTCAGAGTGTCCGGGTTCCACTGTCACGACGGGAGATCCAACCATGTTTGGAAGAGACAAGCCGCAGGTTCTGGTAGTGGGCGCCGGCCCGGTTGGCCTGTTCACCGCGCTCACCCTTGCCCGGCGAGGCATCAAGATCCGCGTTGTCGACGAAGGATGGCGAACGGCAGCCCACAGCTACGCTCTGGCACTGCACCCTTCGTCACTTCGACTCATGGACGAACTGAAGATTGCCGATGACATCATCGCGCAATCGTACATCGTTCGCAAAGTTGGACTGTACGAAGGGAACGAGCGACGCGCTGAGATAGACTACTCTGATCTCGACGGAGCGAACAACTACGTCGCGGTCCTGCCCCAGAGCAAACTCGAAGAGATTCTCGAAACAGCTCTCGAGACCAGTGGCGTCCCTGTCAAGTGGAATCATCGTGTCTCGCATGTCGAACCCGGCAACGAACATGTCGACGTCACGATCGACCGGATGACCATGGAGTCTCTGGGCTATGCGGTGGCCCACACGGAATGGATCGTTGCGTCGTCCAACAAATACGAAATGCCCTTCGTGGTCGGCGCCGACGGACATACCTCGATGATGCGGCGCTCCCTCGGAATCGAGTTTGAGAATGCAGGACGTACGCGGTACTTCGCCGTGTTTGAGTTCAAAACCGACTTCGACCTCGGCGGAGAAATGCGTGTCGTACTCGGCGAGCGAACGACGAGTGTACTATGGCCGCTGCCCGGAGGCTTCTGCAGATGGAGTTTTGAGCTGACGGATTTCACTGTTCCGCCCGCCAGTCGGGCGAAGGACAGATTTCTGATCCAGAAGGAAGAGCTTCCTGAAACGTCGCACGAAAATCTCGCCCACCTGCTTTCGGTACGTGCGCCCTGGTTCACTGGAAGCATCGATCGCGTGGACTGGCGCACAGTGGTGCGCTTCGAGCAGCGACTCGCGACGCGCTTCGGCTCAGGTCGAGTCTGGCTTACCGGCGATGCAGCGCACATGGCACTCCCGGTTGCGGTCCAGAGCATGAACGTGGGATTCTCCGAAGGCCGACGCCTCGGCAACGACATGGCCGACATCTTGAAAGATGATGGTGATCTGAGTTCCCTTGCTGATTTTGGAAGCGATTGTCTGGAAGAGTGGCGACTCCTCCTGGGACTCGAAGGAAGCGTGTCACCGGTCGCCGACGCGGCGCCATGGGTGCGAAAACATGCAAGGCGACTGATCTCGGCAGTTCCGGCCTCTGGTCCGGATCTCGAGCGAGTGCTCGCTCGAGTCGGCCTCTCCGTGATTTCTCCCGAGAGCAGTATCAGCACGTAGCTGGACAGTCCGCGCGTTGGCAACATCTGAGCGGATCTCGGTCGCAGGCCGAGACGCTCGACGACGTCCGACTGCACCCGCGGGTTTGCTAACCGATCACGCCTTCCGGCACGCGGTCCGGTAGTCCATCCAATCGCCTCTCCGGCACCGCAGGACGAGTGCGCGTGGTCAGCGGCGCCCGACAGGTGTACCCGCAAAGTCTCATTTAGGGGCGACGCATCCAGCCGCATACCTTCGCACCGTCGTCACCCGGCCTCCGATCTCGGGCCGGCCGCGCGGACTCCACAATGGCATCCACTAACGATCCCTGACTGCAACTATGAGAATCCGAATTGTCATCTCTCTGCTATTGCTCGCTGTCGTCGTTCCGACTGCGACAGCCGAGGACATACTTCGTATCTGCTCCGCCTACTACCCCGGTGGCTGCTCACTTCACATCTACGATTACCGAGACGGTGCATACGACTTCCACGTGTTGTGGTGTGGAGGCGAACTGATTTATGAACAGGGCGGATTGGGTGGCCGAATAGGATCCCACGGAAACTGCCGCTACTTCGCTTGAGACTCCACCAACAGAATACCCGGGTACCAGCTATGACACGAATCATCCCGGTCGGACTTATCGCCATGACATGCCTGATGGGCTCAGTGGCGTGCTCCGACTCCGTTTCGCTTTCAACACAAACCGGTGACTTCGCCGCAGACGACGCCCCTTCTATTGCCGTGACCGCTTTCGGCGTACCCGACGCACGCCCGGACCCTGCGGATCAGCGAAGCCCTGAGGAGCAACAGATACAGTATGCCGAATTACGGGCTGAAGTACTGGCGATCCTCTCCGGCCCGTCATCATTCACGGAGCGCGATCTTCGGCTGCGCGAGTATCTGACGAACCACCGCAACTTCAGTCTCGCACACTATCTCGAGCAGTTCGCCGCGACGCGTCTTCTGCGAGAAGCGACCGGAACAGCCGATCAGGAGCGGATCGAAGCCATCGACCATCACGCGCGTGTGCTGCTTCGGAATGGGAGCCCGGAGGCAAAGTTGATACTGATCGCACTCCAGCAGTTGTGCGGGACGTGGAGCACGGATGAACTGCAGCGCGCCGCACGAATCTCCATGGAGCGGGGCCTGGCGTGGGCTGAAAAGGTATGCTCGACCTGTGATGCCCGCGGACAGGATATCCGGATGGCACCGCTGGCCGACGAAATGCTGGAGCGAAAGAGAGAAGAGATCATTGCGGCTGCAACGCAGCTGCAGGAGTTGGCGGGCCTGTAAGCCGGCCGTGAGCAGCGTACAGCCGACGGGTCGCAGGGGGCGTATCGAAGGATGCGGTGGCTCGTCGGCATCGCGCTGCTCAATGAGACTATTTACTTTCTCACGCGTATTCTGAAGCATACCGTCTCACGCCTGTCGTGCAGTTGACAAACCCTACACCACTCTCATCCGGAGCCTCGCAGACAGGATCTACGTTTGTGGTTATCGATACCATGTCGGGCTAATACAAGCTACTGAGTCACTGCATGCACACGACACGTATCCCCGAGCCTCGACACGCGATCCTGCTCAAGTACGCCAGGACGTTGGCACTCACTTTTTTCTTCGCCCCATCGGTGTTTGCACAATCGAGCGAGGTGGCACAGCTCCTCACCACTGTGAGCCTGGATTCGTTGCAGAAGAACGTACGAATCCTGACGGGCCAGGAGCCGGCCGTTACTCCCGACAGCACGTTCTGGATTACAACCCGCTGGTACAATGACAATGAGAGCGCACTCCAATTCGTGAAGTACACGCTCGAGCGCCACGGCTACCCGACGACACTCCAGAGTTTCGACCAGGGCACAAACGTACTAGCGACCCGCCCTGGCACAACCGAGGCTGATCGACATGTATTGATCTGCGCCCATTACGATGCAGTCGCGGGGACACCGGGAGCCGACGACAATGCCAGTGGAACGGCAGCGGTTCTTGAGGCCGCCCGCGTGCTGGGCCCATACACTACCGGCAAGACCGTGACGTTTGCGCTGTGGGACGCCGAGGAAATCGGACTGTTCGGATCGGCCCATTATGCCCGCGATGCCGCCGGCGTCGGAAAGCAGATAGATGCCGTTATCAACCTGGACATGGTCGGGTGGGATGGTGACGGAGATCGTGTGGTGGAGGTCCACACCGACGCCCTCTCCGCGTCCCTGGCCGACGCCGTTGTCGGTTACGCACAGGCCTATTCGATCAACGTGACGCCCGTTCCGCAGAATCCCGGAACCGGTGCAAGTGATCATGCCAGTTTCTGGAGAAGCGGCTATCAGGCCGTGCTGCTCATCGAAGAGTATTACGGCGCCGACTTCAATCCCTACTATCATCAACCCACCGATTCCCTGCTTCACTTCAACCCTGGGTACTATGAGGAAGCGGCAAAACTCGGAATAGCAGCAACAGCCGACCTGGCCGGGATTACCGAAATATCGACAGATCTGAGCCCGCGCCCGACAGAGCGAACACCCCCGGGGATGGAAGTCTACCCGTCTCCGTTCGGGACAGACGTGACGATCCGCTACGGCGTAAACGTGGACGGACCCGCCACTGTTGTCGCCTTCGATTTGCTCGGAAGAACCGTCGCGGTGCTTGTAGACGAATGGCGGAATTCGGGTACCCACACGACGGAGTGGGAAGCCGGCCACCTGCCCCCGGGTATTTACATTCTAAGACTGAAGACCGGAGACAGTACCGCGCTGTTGCCGGTGGTCAGGTCCAATTGACGGGCGGCTCCACTGTGAGCTACCGCATTAAGTGCATGGATCGTACGTGACTGTCGACCCCGGTTCTCAGCACGTAGAGATACGTTCCGTTCGACATCCGCGACCCTGAATCGCCTTGGCCGTTCCATTCAATCGAATAGTCACCCGGCGCCCGAAAGCCCTCTACGAGTCGGGTGACACGACGACCGAGTAAGTCATAGACGTCGAGCGTCACACGCGACGGACTTCCCACTGTGAAGCGAATGCTGGTGGAGGTGTCAAACGGGTTAGGGAAGTTCTGATTGACCGTGGCGTCCATGCGGATCGGAAGCGGATCGTTTGCGACCGTGGACCAGTCGGCCAGTTTATACACTGACCGCCCCACAGCATACGCGAGGCTGTCTCCCAGAAACCGAAACCGATTCAAACGCGGCCTGATGCTCTCGGCCCACCACGTCTCACCGCCGTCCACGGTCTCGTACACCGGCATCGTTGAATTTCCCCCGATCCACCCACGATTCTCGTCGATGAAGCCGATACCCTGGACGAAGTAGTACGACTCGGAAAATAGCTTCTCTTCCCACGTCTTTCCGCCGTCTGATGTCTTCAGAAAGTAGATCGGCGATCGTGAGTTGCGCTGGAGAGAGGCATATCCGACTCGGGCAGACGGGAACGATATCTTCCAGCACCACTCTCCCGTCCGGGTAGACCGGAATCTTGTCTCCCATGTATCGCCACCATCCTCGGTGTACAGAATGATTCCGCTGGACAACTCGTGATCCACGTTCGTCAACCCGACAACGAATCCCGTATCAGGATGAGAGAAATACACATCGATGAGTCCGGCGGCATAGGCGCTCATGTCCTTCGAACGCCATACGGCGCCGCCGTCGGTCGTGCGTGCAAAAGAAGCCGGACCCCTCACGCGACCCACTGCAACAACGACAGAGTCGTTAACGACCTGCATTCCGCAGAGTCCCGTCGGCGTCCGGCCGTTCCATCCGGGAATTGGAGTCCAACTCTGGCCGCCGTCAAACGTCTGGTAGAGCGGTGATCGATCCGTGGCGCCAAATTCTCCGGCCCCCACGTTCCCAGCGAACCCTCGCAACGCATTCAGGAATCCTACAGAGCGGAAGTGGGCGCTGCTCTTGCTGAACTGAAGCGCCCACGAAGAGCCGCCGTCCTGGGTCCGGTATATCTCTCCGGCGCCATTGACAATCCAGCCGCTGCTGGCGGAGACGAAGAACGCATCATTATGGCGGCCCGTATACGGCGCGTTCGGCAGTTCTCGCCAACTCAATGTCTGGGCCGCGATCATTCCTGACCATCCCGGGGCAAACAGCAAAAGAAGAAGCGCGAAGCGGAGAAACGACGGCATAGGCGGCAGTCAGGTGACGGAGCGAGTGACGTAACGCGGGTGAACGGTTCGCAAAACGAATGGCTCGAACCGATGATCCTGCCAGAGGGCACGTTCAAGTTACCCTACACCGACCAGCAGGATGACCTGCCAGCGGTTTACAACTATTGCCCCCTGCCCAAAACCTGCGACGTTTCGTTCCTTGGAAGAGTACAAGGAAGAGAGTCGTCGCGAGGAAGACCTTTTTCGAGAAAGTAGCACCGAAACACGAGCGTATCCGAAATGCTCTTACACTACCTGTGGGTGAGGCGAGTGGCATCAGCCCTGGCCGTCATTTTCCTTTCGGCCGGGCTCAGCGGTTGTGGGCCGGGCGAATCCGACGTTGACGCCGATGTCATGTCCGATGAGGCGATGGCCGAAATGACTCCACTTGAGCGCGGACGGAATCACTATCTCAGATATTGCGCAAGTTGCCACGGTCCTGATGGTTTCGGAGACGGCCCCGTCGCGGAAGCGCTTAAGGACGTTCCGACGGACATCACGCTCTTCCGTAGCGACAACAGCGGCGACTTCCCGGTCGACGTGTTGATAGACGTCATTCGGGGAAACAAGGACGTCCGCGCTCACGGCACGAGAGAGATGCCGGTATGGGGCAACATCTGGTACACCCCCGATGCGAAGCCCGCCGAAACTGCAGTGGTGCAAGCCCGCATCAACGAGCTCGTGGAGTACATCCGATCGATTCAGAAGTAACACGCCGCGGTTCGGACGTTTTAGTCGACTTGCGCTTGGCCCGACACCCAATCGCCGGTATCCAGTCCACTCCCAGTGCGGCGGTTCCTTGTTTGTGTCAATGAGCGCAACGTATTCTCGCGACGAGTGATCACGACACGGAGAGATCCCATGGCCGTAAAACACGCCAGGCAGGTGCCCGCCGAAGAGGTGAAGGCGGGAACCGGGACCACGCGACAGGTACTGATTGGCGACGATGAAGGACCGAACTTTGCGATGCGCAAGTTCTCGATGAAGCCTGGTGGAGGTATGCCCCGTCACACCAACACCGTCGAGCATGAGCAGTACATTCTTCAGGGTCGGGCCCGGATAGGGATCGGGGATGAAGAATTCGTCGTCGAAGCGGGCGACGTGGTGTTCATTCCGGCCGGCATTCCTCACTGGTACGAAGCATCGGACGAGGGCTTTGAGTTTCTGTGCATGGTGCCGAATCTTCCCGACGAAATCCGGCTCGCGCCGTAGATCTGCGCTGAGCATGCCGGCTCGCGAACGCGCACTCCGACGTTCCCTGTCGTCAGATGGCGCATCCTTTGCGCCGATGCTGTTTGCCGCGAGGTGAACGTCCGTCTCAAGCGCGGCCGTCATCGTAACGGCTTTGACCACAAATGTCGGCAGGCCCGTAGTTCTTATGTCGGACTCACGCTCGACGAAGTCGGTATTAGGTCACCGCTGCCTGCAACAGCCGTATGGAACCGGCCGTCGCATCGATTTCCGCCTCCACCCCGAGAGGAACTGTGAACTTGTCCCGGATGTGACCGATCATCGAGCCATGGAAGGCCGGTATGCCGAGCGGCTCGATGTGATGCGCAAGAACCTCTTTGAGAGTAAAAGATCCGTAGCCCCCTTCCGAGTCACAATCACTGCATCGACCAAAGACAAAACCGGATATCTGCCCGAGCACTCCCGCAAGGCTGAGCTGTGTCAGCATTCGATCTACTCGATAGACATCCTCTCCCACGTCCTCAAGAAACAGAATATGTCCGCGCCAGTCAGGCAGGTAGTCCGATCCGACGATGGCGGTGAGGACCGTGAGATTGCCACCCACGAGTCGACCACTCGCACGGCCTTCCTGGATGGTATGAATGCGGTTATCGACCTGCGTGAGGTGGTCGCCCTGGTCTTTCGGATTCACAAAGGTCACGGCCTCGCCCTGCATGAGAACACGGCGCACATGGTCCACCGTAAAGCCGTTCCACGTCGAGTTTCCGGTCGGGCCGTGGAACGTCACGAGTCCTGTCTTCGCGTAGAGTCCGAGGAGTAACGACGTCACGTCGCTGAAGCCGAGGACAATCTTCGGGTTGGCCCGGACCACATCGTAATCCAACAGCGGCAGCAAACGTGCCGCGCCCCAGCCCCCGGCAAGTGCGAAGATGGCATCGACCGTCGGATCAGCGAACATCGAATTGATCTCGTCCGCGCGATCGTGGTCATGACCGGCGAGGTAGCCCCAGCGATCGAGAGCGTGCGCGCCGGTGCGGGTCCGGAAACCCAGCGCAGCCAGGCTTTCCTCGAAGATGGCCAGCCGATCCGGATCCCACGTGATGCCGGCCGGACTGATGATCCCAACGGTATCGCCTTCGCGAAGACGCGGGGGACGGACGACCTGCATGGATCGGGTCTCCCAGAATCGTGGCGATATCGCCGGCAGCGCCGGCAGTGCAAGGACACCAACTCCTTTCTTTAAAAATGACCTGCGATCCGTCATAACAGTGTGGATTAGCTCTGGAGAAACAGAGTCGCGAGACTGCGGACTTCAACGGGTCCTCACGCTTCGGCTGCGCGCCACGCGCGGAGCACAGGGCAGTCGGCATCAACCATGAGCCTGGCGAAACATCTGAAGATGTGTTTCGAAGATATTTCATAAAAGGCGGACAAACCGTAGGTTCCGGCCTTACGATACCACTGTATTCAGTTGACCCCCGCCTGCTGCGATGTCCGCACGCCCGGAGTTGTGATCAGCATTAGCTGTTGTTGCGTGACCTCGCGGCTCATTTATCATCCAACACAAGGAGCATGAGATGAGACGTTCAACCATCCTACAGATTTCCGCCCTTGCCATCCCACTGCTGGCACTGGGGCCCGTCGTTGCGTTCGGTCAGACCATTCACGTCGGTGGCGCCTACTCAACACATGTAGAGGAACCCGGCATTATGGTGGGTGGATACGTACCGGTTGCCGGGGTCATCCAGGCTGGCGGAGAGTTCACATGGTTTTTCGTAGAGGATGCGGGAGCCGCAAGTTTCAATCTTTTTACAATCGACATAAACGGCCGCTATCCCGTGCTTCAGAGTGAGAATGGGGGACCGACGGTGGAAGTGATCGCCGGCCTCAATATCCTCAGATGGTCGGGAGACTACGGTGACTCAACCCCTGGATTCGATTTCGCCACGTCCAGTACGGACATCGGTCTAAACGCTGGTGCCACGGCCGGCTACGACCTCGGTCCGGTTGGACTCTTCGGCAAGGTGCATGCCGTCATCGGTGGTGATTCGAACGGTGTAAACTTCGGTGTAGGAGTCAGCAAGGCGCTATAGGCGGCTGCTGTTCACCGCACACAATCAGGCGCATTACCGCAGACTACCGTCGGCCTGCGGTCAGCGATGTGACCCGGACGATTGATGCCCGGCCTGAACAACCAGGTCGGGCATCGTCTGTCTGTCTCGCACCGGAAGCCCGGTGCTGTGTTCATGAGTGCTCTCTGGCTCCAGGTACTCGCGAGATCACGGAACGTGATGAAGTGGTACACCGTCCCGCCCCTCGTCGGTCGGCGGCAGATACTCAAGATTGTCTGGCCGGCCACGAGCGTCTATTGCGACGCGATCATCTCGCCGAGCCACGGAAACGTCTTGAGCTGCTGGCTGCGTGGATGGTCTCTAGTTCGCCCCGGCCGCCGAACTCGCTCAGTTCAAAGAACGTGATGAACACCGATCCAGAACGCATCATCGGGAGTCTCGAAGGTGTCCGGAAGGAGCGTCCCGTCGGGATTCATCAGCCGCGTAGGGAACTCATCCGGTGAGGGCCGGTTTGTGCCCACGTTTCACTTAATTCGTATCGGCGGCCGACTCAAGCTTTCTGCCCTGGCGTGTGGACATCCACAGTGTTGGGGAAGAAAGCTTTTTCATTTGACGGCCGGCACGGTACGTGCTTATCAGGTTCAGACTAAATGAATATCTACGTTGGCAATCTGCCGCACGCAACGACGGAATCCGAGCTCAAAGAAGCGTTTGACGAATACGGGTCGGTGAGTTCAGCCGCAGTGATTCAGGACAAGTTCACGGGCAGGTCTCGTGGATTCGGTTTCGTTGAGATGCCGAACGACGGCGAAGCTCAGAACGCGATCCAGGGGCTGAACGGCCAGGATCTCGGCGGGCGTACGCTGACTGTCAACGAGGCGCGCCCTCGTGAACAGCGTTCGCAGGGCCGCTACTAGGCTCCACAGACCTTCTGTCGGAAGAGGTTCGGCCGTATGGCCGGGCCTTTTTCCGTTCCGACAATTCCTTACTTACCTGCCGCACGACACGACCGGATCCTCCGGCCGGCCTCAGTCGAGCGGGATGAGATGCTTGTTACGAGACAGCCAGGCGTCCAGCGTCTGTAGTTCAGGGTTCAGCTCCCTGGCAATAGCCGGGTCGCGCACCGTGCAGAAATAGTCGTTGAAATCGCGCTTGAACTGAAACATGTTTCCCAGATCCTCCGCACCCGGAAAACCAAAACCTCTATAGACCTCAGGCGGAACATCGTTGTACGCCACCTCCTTCCCGAGAACTCTGCTCAGGGCATCTGCTATCTGCTGTCCTGTCGGTTGCTCGCCCGAAATGGCGACCGTCTTGCCGACATACTCCAGTCCCTTCTTGAAGATGCCGTAGGCGCATTTGCCGATATCCTCTACGCCGATGCTCGCCAGCTTCTTGTCACCCATCGGAAACGTCACCG
>JABDKH010000145.1 GCA_013002345.1 Rhodothermales bacterium | reverse complement strand
CGCCTGAAGCTTGTCCCCCCGCTTCTCGTCACTGACCGGGCGCTCTCATCCGGCGGCACGGTCCAGTGACCGAACGGTCACATGCCAACTGGCCGGGTCAAACGGGCGGTACTTCCCTGCAGCGACGCTATCGACAGATTCCAGAATCTGTGGTGCAAATCGAAGCTGCTCCTCAGCAATGTCGGCAACCAGAGACCATCCGTGCGCGGCCTCGCGGTAGTGTGTTTCTCGATTCCCGTCACGGTCTATCAGGGCGGTGTACTCCTGGATTCGATCTCGAGTGAACTGCCCCAGAACAGACCGGACGTATCTCGCGTGATGCGGAGGAGGGACGGGGTCGGCAGGCCTCCCCTGCAACGGGAGTGCCTCGGTGCGTCGTCTCACCTCAAGGTTGCGACAACCGTATTCGACGACGAGGAGTTCATTGATTTCGATCTCATTCTCCGGTGAACAGATCACCGCTTTCCACTCGTCAGCGACGTCACGCAATCGCCCTACTTCTGACTCTGTCAGGCGCTTCCAATCCTTGAGAACGGCCAGTGTGACTTTTGGCCACAACGACCCTTCGTGTTCCTCTTCAAGGCCCGGAAACGCACGGTCGATCTTGTCTTTCATGGCAAGAATGCAGGCGTCGAATCCTTCGAAGACGATCGTGAGAACTCCACAGTGGGCCACAAACAATGACGCCGGCCTGAGCCGCATCGGTGGGCAGTCCGCCGCCATCGTCCTCAAAGTGGAAATGGATTCGTCCGTCATTCGGAGTTGAGCGATACACGTGTACACTTCACCCGACTGTCCCGTGTCGCACGAGTCGAGCCTGCAGGGGAATTGTACGGACAAAAGGCCTATTCGATTCTCGCTACGTACAGCTCACGGCCAGCGGCCGGGGCCACGCATCAGCTGAGTTCCTTGACGCCCGACTCCTCTTGCTGCCACCTCGCCCGCTGCCGCAGGAACCACTGCTGGCTGTAGACCGCAACGTCGCCGCCTGCCGGCGTCTGCTGCTTGTACGAACCATCGGACTGCATCAAGCGAGCCTTCACGTTGTCTTTTAGATAGGTCTCCAGCACTTCCTCGCGCAGATAGCGGACGTGCTCTCGATCTTCGATCGGAAATACAACCTCTACTCGCCTGTCGATATTTCGCGGCATCAGGTCCGCTGAGCCCAGGTACACTTCCGGAGTTCCACCGTTGCCGAAGTAGTAGATCCGGCTATGCTCCAGAAATCGTCCCACGACACTTCGAACACTGATATTCTCGCTAACTCCCTTGACGCCCGGCCGGAGACAGCAAATGCCGCGCACGATGAGGTCAATTTCAACGCCCGCATTAGATGCCTTGTACAAGAGCCTGATGATTGCTTTGTCGACCAGAGCATTCGTCTTGAAAACCAGGCGTCCACCGCGGCCTGCCACGGCATGATCGATCTCGCGTTGTATTCGCTCTATTAAACTGTGGCGCAAATTAATGGGAGCCACGAACAGCTTGCGATAGTCCTTCTTGCGGGAATAGCCCGTCAGATAATTGAACAGATCGGTGGCATCGGCGCCGATATCCGGATCGCAGGTGAAGAAGCCGATATCCTCATACATGCTCGCCGTCACTGCGTTGTAATTGCCCGTAGACAGATGCACGTAGCGGCGAATGTGGTCACCCTCCTTCCGCACGACGAGAGCGATCTTCGAGTGCGTTTTTAGTCCGAGCAAACCATATACAACGTGCACTCCTTCGCGCTCGAGCGTCCTTGCCCAGCCAATATTTGATTCCTCGTCAAAACGAGCCTTGAGTTCGATCAGCGCCGTCACCTGCTTACCGTTTTCCCGAGCCCGCAACAGTGCCTTCACGACCGGCGCGTTCTTCCCTACGCGGTACAGCGTTTGCTTGATGGCCAGCACGTCCGGATCATTCGCAGCGGCAAACAGAAAATCAAGTACCGGGGCGAACGAATCGTACGGGTGGTGGACGATCGAATTCCCTCTGGAGATCCGCTGAAATATATCGCTGTCCGTACCGTCGGCCCGAAACTTCGGAGAAGAGTACGCAATGAACGGCTCCTCCTTCAGATCGGGACGAACAACGTTCGAGTACAGCTCCATCATGCCGCTGGAGCCCAGAGGGCCGTCCAGTGTGTACACGTCCTTGGGATCAACCCGCAGGTTTTCGGTAATGATCGTTCGAGTCGATTCCGGTATCCCGGGATTAAACGTCAGGCGATCAACCGCACCGAATCGGCGCTGACGAACGCTCTTTTCCATCGTCTCGAGCAGGTCATCCGCTTCAAGTTCCTGGATGATCATGTCCGCGTTTCGCGTCACACGAAACGGATAGGACGCGATGATTTCCATTCCCGGGAATAGCGCCTGCAGATTGGCCGCAATCACCTGTTCGACCCAGACGAAGTAATGCTTGCGAGGAGCCGTCCCATCCTTGCGCACGCTCCCGGAAGAGCGCTTGAGCGGGACCAGCCTGGGAATGGACGCCGGCACTTTGACGCGGGCAAAACGCTCACCGCCGTTCTCGTGCCGTACCACAACGGCCAGGTTCAGGCTCAGATTGGATATGTGCGGAAACGGATGCCCCGGGTCGAAGGCCATTGGCGTGAGGACCGGAAAGATGACCTCCTCGAAGTATGCCCCGACCTGGTCCGCCTGTTTGTCGGACAGCTCGTGATAGTCGAGAAGGAAGACTCCCTCCTCCTTCAGGCTGGGCATGATGTCGTCAAGAAGGCAGCTCTTCGCACGACTCATGAGCTCCTGCGAGAACCGTCGTATCTCGGCCAGCTGTTCCGCCGGCGTCCGACCGTCCGGCGATCGTTCGACCACGCCTTCGGCGAGCTGCAGCTTGATGCCCCCGACGCGCACCATGAAGAACTCATCCAGATTCGAGCCCAGAATCGCGATGAACTTGAGTCTTTCGAGCAGGGGCAGCGAAGCGTCCTGTGCCTCTTCGAGTACGCGCTCCTGAAATCGCAGCAAGCTGAGCTCGCGATTCAGATACAGGTCCGGGTCCTTGTAGTCCGGAGCCTCGTCGATCTTCTCATCGCCCTCGGTGGCCGACATCTGACCCAACTGGGTCCAACTTGGCTGATCCGGATCGTCGGTCGGGCGCACCGCACCATCGCCGGCGGCCTGCCCGTTTCCCGAGGTAATGTCGCGACTATCTGACTCCGCTGTTGACCTGTTGATGTGCCTGATGGCGCGAAGCGCGTGCTTCGACCGCTAGTTTCGGCGAAATCCGGGGTGTCCTAAGCGAATCA
>JABDKH010000144.1 GCA_013002345.1 Rhodothermales bacterium | reverse complement strand
GCTCGATTGAGTGAGCGCGACGTCGAATGCCGGATACTCAACGCAAAGCACGATGAGGAAGAAGCATCGGTCATTGCAGAGGCCGGAGCGATCGGAGCCGTAACGATTTCGACCAACATGGCGGGGCGCGGCACCGACATCCGCCTGGGCGGCGTCGATGAGGCCGAGCGAGATGCCGTCGTGCGACTTGGCGGACTATATGTTCTGGGGACTAACCGGCACGAAAGCAGACGGATTGATGACCAGCTTCGTGGTCGTGCCGGGCGCCAGGGAGATCCGGGTACGTCCCGCTTCTTTGTAAGTCTCGACGACGATCTCATGATTCGCTACGGAATCGACGACCTCATTCCGCCGATGCTGCGTCCGCCCGATCAGGACGAGTCGATTGATCATGCTGTGGTGAGACGCGAGCTGGATCGGGTTCAACGAATTGCGGAAGGGCAGAACTTCGAAATACGCCGTACGCTTTATCGGTATTCTGCACTCGTCGAGGAACAACGTAAGAAATTACATGCCTGGCGCGCGGAGGTGCTTGCCGGCGAAGCGGATCTCGATGTCTGGTCTGGTCGCCAGAAGGAGCTGTTTCGATGGGCGGTGGATCGATTTGGATCTGAGACGACGTTGGAGGCGGAACGTGAGGCGACACTGCACTTCATCGATGAGTGTTGGGCCGAGCAGCTGGCGTTCGTCGCCCATTTGCGGGAGGGGATCCACCTGGTCGGTATCGGTGGACTCGATCCTCTCTATGAGTTCCATAAGCAGATCGCAGATGGTTTCTGGACGGTCTATGAGTGCGTCGAGCAGCGAACAGCTAAAGCCCTTGTTGATGTGAACGCGGCCGGCCAGAGTCTAAGTCTGGATGCTGCCGGCGTGCGTGCGCCATCATCGACGTGGACGTATCTGGTGAATGATCAGGCGCTGACAGAGCTGCAGCAGATGCTTTTTGGAAGGGGAAACGTGGCGTTCACCGCCGGTGCGGTCGTGATGGCGTGGCCGATACTGGCGGCGTGGGCAATCTGGCGACGAATTTCTCTGCGCCGCACCTCAAAAGACGATTAAAGATCGGCGCGATCCGTTCAGGCCGTGGGCTCTCCCGACGTCGGAGGCACAATACCGGGAAGTGCTCCGGCAGTTCGACGCGTAAAGATGAACCACGTTACCACCAGGGCGACGAGATAGAGGAGCAGCAACCCCGCCATCGTGAAGTAGCCCTCGAGTCTTCCCTCGTACCAGACCAGCGGAAGGTTGATCATGATCAACAAGGGAAACCCGAGTGCGAGCGCTGCGCCGCTGCCGAGAGCCTGGTCCTGCGCCACGGGAGTCGCGAATTCCGGATCGGTGACGCGGATCATGGCAAGGCCCGAGCTGATCGTTCCGGTTTGCTCCGCATAGAGCCCGACCGTTCGCTCGAACCGGTACTGTGAGAAGAGTCTGCCGATGGGCCACTTGATCGCGAAGTAAGTCGCAATGGCTCCAATGATGCACATCACGGCTATCGGTCCCACGTATTGCCATGTGACCTTAAGGCTGATGGCCATGATTGCCGCAGCGACCAATAAGTCCGCCATCAGGCCTGTGATGCGACGCAGGGTTCCATCGTCGATCATATAGCCAGCACTCCGCACCTCGATGATCTTCCGGGTTCCGAGCGCCAGAAGATTGGCAACCACGAAGTTGAGCGACCAGAGTGTCGGAATCTCGTTTGTCAGGCCCGCTGCCGAGAGCAGTTGCGCCAATCCCATCACGACGCCGTAGGACGCAAGATATACGGCCCCGACCAGTGCGAAATGAAAGGTAAGAGTATCGATGGTGCCGCTGGAAAAGGTGTTATGGGAGCCGATGCCGAGCGGAACGTTCCTGGCAAATCCGCGGCGGACAAACTCGGTGCCTGCCTCATCGGGGCGCAACGCGGTCAGACCCCTGTGAATGCCTCGGTTGACGACGCTGATTCCCGTGATGTACGCCACGAGGAACCCGATCGCAGCCAGCGTCAAACCGATGTCCGCAGCCTCCGCGAAGCCATGCGCTTCCCACGATTGGCCGATCGAAAAGGCGATCCCGGGACCCATGCCAAAACCCAGAGGGAGCAATATGCCTACGGCCGGAACTAGATTCGGCGAGATCAGCCATAGAAAAAAGAGCGCCACGATCAAGCCGATCAGTGCCTGAATGACAAACGTGAGGACCTTGATAAACCCGATGTGGATTGCCCCGACCGTGCGGCCTCCGGTCCGTTTCAACCCGACCCCGATAAACGTCAACGCCAACAGATGGTAGACGTATACGCCCATGCGTTCAGGCGAGAATTCGATCCACTTGAGCAGTTCCGGACCAAGGATCAGGCCGAGGAAGCCGGCTATCAGATTGCTGGGAATCAGAAAGCGCTGGAGAAGCGGTATCCTGCTCCTGGCCATCGTGGCAGCTATGAGAAGGACACTCACTACCGCGAAGTCGAGGACGAACTGCTTGATCGTGAAAGAGAACTCCCAGACAGGCATGTAATAACCGTGGGGTTGGCAAGTCGCTCAGAATATAGGAGTTCCTTCGAGCCGGATTGCTATCCACGGTCCTATGAATCGGGATGAAGCCTCCTCAGGGCGTCTCTCCAGGCGAGTGCGCTTCCCCCTCCTACGAAGCTCAGTTGGACCATTTCGCCCTTCAGGAACAGCTGTAGCTTGAAGTTTCGCTCGACGTCAAAGCCGTGCAGGTCGCTCATCGGAATCGAGCGAACGGTTGTGCCGGAGAGCTGAATGCTGTCGTCGAAGAGGCGAGCGTTCACGTTTCCATGACCCACTAGACGCGGGAAGTCGATCTCGGTGTGGTACTCCACGATGTTCTCAAGCATTTCGCCGCCGGGCCCCTTGGACAGCGGCATATCGTGGATCCGCTCGTACAGATCGCCTGTCAGATGTATCTCTCCGGTCTTCTCATTGAGGAGGCGACTGTCCGGAAGCATCTTGAGTCTCAGCGACCCATTCTTGTTCTCCACGTAGGTACCGTCTCGCGAGATGAGGCTGTCGCGCTCGCCCGTCTGTGGATCGCGGTAGAGCAACCGGTGTATCCCGTCGGCCGGCCGGTACGCCCACCGGGGTCGCAGGTGCTCGGGCGCCAGATTTTCGTCGAAGGCAATGGGAGCCTTGAGTTGCTCAATGGCCTGATCAAGCGGAGTGTCGCGCGTGAAGGTCAGCGGCTCGAGGATCTCGACTTCAACGCGCCCGGGTCGAGGATGAGTCGCCCAGCGCGGCCAGCTGGTGTATGATCCGTGCGTGACGACCGGGTAGACGGGAATTCCCATCCGGGTGAAAACTTTTGCAGTTGACCGTATCCACGGCTCGGGTCGTCCTGTCCAGCGACTCCCACCCTCCGGATAGACGACGATCTTCCGGCCGTCCGCCACCATCCGGTGCAGAACACGAATCAGGTGAGGGTCGGCCATCCGCTTTCGTGTCGGATGGAGATCGAATCTGCTCAGGGCCCAGTTGAGAAACGGCTTTCGGAAGAACTCCTGAGTCATCACTCCGCCGGTCGGGTCCGACCAGGGCGTGAAGCAGTTGAGGATAAACGGATCCCAGCGGTTGGAATGGTTGCCGTAGATGAAGCACGGACCCTTTCGTAGAGCCTCGGCGCCGCCCGACAGTTTCGGATGCCACAATACGCGCACCGCCGACAGCAGAATCGTGCGGAAAAGGGCGATGCTCAGCGGGGTCTGGTATTTGTGTCGGCTCACGGTACGGGCTGGTGGTCTGCCGAAATCTACAGTTTTAGTTCAGACAATGGCGGATCGATTTACGGTGTGTTCAGGTCCATCTAGTTTGCAGGCGTCGACCAACGTACCTGTCATTTCCGCCGCTCGGCTATTGGCTAGCACCGATGTCTATCTGACAATCGACGTGGACGGATTGGATCCGGGAATCATTCCGGCCACCGGAACGCCCGAGCCCAATGGACTGACCTGGCGCCAGACGTTGGAGATTATCAAGACCGTGACTTCAGCGGCGAGGGTTGTGGGAATGGACGTCGTGGAGTTGGCCCCGAGGCGGGGACTTCATGCCGCCGATTTTGCGGCGGCCAAGTTGACCTATCACGCGGTCAACCTGATTGCAGCAGGCAGGGACTGGATGTGACCATTGGTCGGTGTTCGGTAGACCGCGTATTCTGTGCTACGATCGCACTACGGGTTTCAGTTCGATGAAGTGCATAGAAGATCGAAAGGCCAACACCTCGCTGTTGCGGAAAGTCGCTGAACGCGTGGGCAGGGAGTTTGAGTCGCTGTCCTTTGAGGAACTCAACGAGCGCGATGAGTCCATGGGGTCCGTCGAATGTGATGGCCATGTCGTTCGATACTCCGCATTCAGTTACGACCATGACCCGGCCTCCGGCACGATCTTCTTCTGCATAGACATACACAGCAAGCTACCGGTCTGGCCACCGGGTCGATATCCCTCGTGGCAATTCGCAATGCGACCGGATGGCACAGTGGAAAGGACATAGTGACAGCTGATAAGAACATCCCTGGACAGGATGACTCGGGTCTGTTACCAGGCTCGTCCGTGCTCGAACGTCTGTGGAGAGGAGGAGTCGTTCTTTCGCCGCTTGAACTGCGAATCGTTTCTCTCTTTGTCGAACACTCGCCAGCGGACTTCCAGTCTGTTCTGCGAGAACAGCTGGGCGCTGCGAATCTCGTTCAACGCAGTCCCGACTGGACGGAGCTGCGGTTCTACACCATGGACAAAGGTCGAGTAGACCGTAGCGGGCTCGCGGAGCTTCCGATACGACCTGGTGAGATAAAACTCCTGTCGATGGCGTTTCTCGTCGAGGGTGCGACTGAACCCATCCACGCGAACTTCTGGGCAGTCGACAGGCGATTCGTCATCATCAACTTCGATCGAAGTATCAAGACGTTCCGACACATCGTCGATATCCATTTGCAGAAAGTGCGGCAGTCGTGGCGATCGAACATGGAACCGAAATAGAGAGTGGCTCGGAGCATGCTCTTCTTGCTTCTGCAGCGCCTCTCCTCGTACATATCGGAGTCACATTGAACAACGTCCGCGCACGCAGAGGTCTTCATTATGTCATCTCCAGGAAAAGCGATTCTGTACGGCTTTCTGATCTGG
>JABDKH010000143.1 GCA_013002345.1 Rhodothermales bacterium | reverse complement strand
GACCGCCTAATTAAGAGCATACTTGGCAAAGAAGAAAGGACGTCTCGGGCTCCCTTCACGATGTCTCAGAAGTCTGCGCAGATAACGGCCGCCTGACCGTCATTGCCGGGCCTCCAGGTCGCCGACTGGATGAAGGCTCTGAGAATTAGCGAGACTCGGGCGTCTATGGCGCCCATCCCTGTGCCCCACGGTGGAAACCCTTCCCACATTGCGGGTATACGCCATTCGTACTCGTCTTCTCAAACCGTGCGGATACCCGATGAAAGGCAAAACGAAGTTGGGCGTATATCTTTTTCTTGGCGCCCTCATTGTCATCGCATTCCTTGAATCGATCGGGACGTTCGACACCAAGCACTACTTCGAGGTGCCGCACGGGAGTCACACGCACTACGTTGCGAAGGACCGCGATCCGAACGTCTCGGTAAGCCAGTTTCCTACACGGCCGCCAGGGCCGGGCGAGCGCATATCACCACAGGGCCAGGTCGTCAAGGTGCAGTAGACGGGTCACTCAAACGTTGCAGGGCTCCGTCGACGAAACGCATCGTCGTCCAGTCGTCGAGTGGAACGGCCCCGAGCCGGAGATAGAAGTCGATCGCGCCACGATTCCAGTCGAGTACGCTCAGTTCAAGACGCCTGCATCCGAACTTCGTGGCCGAACCTGCCACGGCTTTCAATAGCGCCTGACCGATTCCGTGTCGTCGATACTCCGGACGGACATATAGATCTTCCAGATGAAGACCCCAGTCCGTCAGGAAGGTCGAGTACTTGTAGTAATAGAGTGCGAAGCCGATGGTGCCGGCTGTCGTTTCAGCAAGGAGGGCGCCGCAGCGAGGGCAGGCATCGGGCGACAGATGATCGGCGAGGAGCGACGCGTCAGGATGCGCTTCGTGGCTGAGCCTCTCGAAGTCTGCTAGTTCTCGAATCAGAGAACAGATCGTTTCTGCATCCGATGGAACAGCCTCCCGAATGGAAAAGGACTCCGACATCAGATGGTCCACGATTCATCCAAAGGGTAGCTGTTCCTCGTCTTCATCGCTAAAGGGCCCAAGCGAAGACAGCATGGACCCCATCATGTCCGAGTATGTGAGACCGTCCTCCTCGATGTCTTTTCCGACGAGCGAGTGCTGATGCAGCGCCTCCAGAACGAACTCCATGGACACGGCGGTCTCGGCGGTGGTACCCGGGGTCGAGACGTTGCGAACCACCTCTCTCAATCCGCCGATCTGGTCAAGAGCCGACACATAAGACTGAAACGGAGTATTGGGTACGATAGCTGCTCTGTTTCCGGCCGCGAACCAGTCAAGTACCGGCTTGTACGGCGAGCGCCCCGACTTCTTGTCAGAGGGGTCCGGGAAGTGCTCGGCAAAGACCTTCTTGACTGCTCGTCCGATCAGCATTCTCGCAACGTTCTGAGAACCTTCCTGCTCGCCCTCGTACACGAGTTCCACCTTGCCGGTAATGGCCGGTTCTGCGAAAAAAAGATCCGAGATACGAACGACGGTCTCGTCCTCTCCATTGATGATCGCACGTCGTTCCGCCGCCGAGATCAGGTTCTCCAGCGCGGCTCTTGTTAAACGTACAGAGACACCCGACTTCTGATCTACGTATTCGCTTTCGCGGGCCTCACGGGCGATCTCTTCGATTATCTGCCGGAAGAAATGAGGTACAATGACCGACGGTGCCAAATCCCCTCGCTCGTCCCACGCCTCCTGTCTGGTGATCTGAATGCCGGTTTCAATTTCGCGCGGGTAGTGTGTGATAATCTGGCTGTCGATGCGATCCTTGAGGGGCGTGATAATATTGCCGCGATTCGTGTAGTCCTCTGGATTCGCTGTAAACACCATCATCAGATCGAGCGGAAAGCGAACGTTGAAACCTCTGATCTGAATATCCTGCTCCTCCAGGACATTGAGCAAGCCGACCTGTATTCGAGGCTGCAAGTCCGGTAGCTCGTTGATCGCGAAAATGCCCCTGTTCGTTCGAGGAATGATACCGAAGTGGATCACTTCTTCGTCGGCGTACGTCAGTCGCCGATGAGCAGCTTTGATCGGGTCGATGTCTCCGATGAGGTCCGCCATAGTGGTGTCGGGCGTGGCAAGCTTTTCTCCGTAGCGCTCCGACCGGTGCAGCCACAGGATGCGCGTCTCATCTCCAGCCTCGGCAATACAGTCGCGACCATACTTTGAGATCGGCGCGAAAGGATCGTCGTTGATGTCACTGCCGTCAATTATTGGTATGTACTCGTCCAGCAGATTCGGGAGCATCCGGATCAGTCGGCTCTTGGCCTGTCCCCGGAGGCCAAGCAGGATCATGTCGTGACGTCCAAGTATGGCATTGTGAATCTGCGGGATCACGGACTCATCATAGCCAAGGATGCCATCAAAGAGGTTCTGCCTGTTTCTAAGTGACGTGATGAGATTTGCGCGCATCTCGTCCTTAACGCTTCGCCGCCGATATCCGGCGACTTTCAACTCGCCTAGCGTGGTGCAATTCTGGACCGGTGTCGTCATCTCAATCTCATCTTGGTCGTGGGAGGTCTACCACGCGAGGCGTATTCGGCTGTTCCCTGAGATGCGGAACAGACGACTGATGTCAACGGCCTCTGCTCCACGCGTAGATGTCGATCCTTGGCTCGGGACGAAGAATCGCTACCGCCAGCTCGAACTTGCCGCGTTCCGGCGACGATCGAACGGCAATGTCGGTCGGGTAGTAGTCGCGATTGAACCCGGGGTCAGGCCCGGTCAGCACGTCTGTGAGTTGACCGTTTCTATCATAAACGTCTATTCGCAGCCACCCCGGCCTCATGTTCAGGACGAAAAGCTGATTTCTGTATGGAGCGGTCGAGGCTGTGAGGAGTGGGGGAGCATCGATCTCTCCGAGCTCGAACAGGCGCAGCCGTGAAAGCATTGGCGAGTCGAAGCCGGTCAGTCGGAGGCTGTCGCGACTTCCATCCGGAAGCAGCAGGTCGATGATCGGTCGATACCCGTTCAGACTTACGAGGGTGTCTCCCCAGCTACGCAGGAAACCGGCGTGCCTCCAGGTGGGTCCGGGAAGCTCAGCGACCTTGACGGCCGGACCCTCCTCAGGAATCTGACTGATCATTCCCGGGAATTCATCACCCAGCAACTTGGCGTACAGCGTGCCCTTGACGACGTATGCGTACTGCAGCAGTCCTTTGAGAGGAATGTCGACCGGTGTCGTGCCCGCGTCCTTCACCTTCCCGTTAAGGATTAACTGCACACGGTGCCGACCCGGACTGAAGACGAACACGCTGTCACCGGACGCACCGGCGAGATACGGGTAGGAAAAGAGATCACTCTCGACTGTACGAACATGCTGTCCGTCGCGATCGAGCTCAATCACGGTTCCGCGGGCGGCATCGGCCGCGAACACCTTGCCATCTGCCGCGAACAACAGGCTACGGATATACTCCAGGGGTTCGTCGTTCGTCCCCGCATAGGATGACTTCAGGACGAGTGTATCGGGTACAATTCCTGAGGCAATCTGACGCGATAGGGAATCGGCAGGGTAGAGCGCGCGGATCTCAATTCGTCGGCACGAGGAGGGCAGACAGCCCGCCACGAGCACCGTGACCATGACAAGAGCCGCCGAAGGCCATCTGAACATCTTCAACCTGTTCGAGCCCCTGGGGGCTATTGATTGCTTCGACCCAGGCTCATGGATAACTGCACTGGTTCGCCGGCACGGACAACGTCGAAGCGGACGGCGTCTCCGGGGCGGAAGTCGTAGAGTCTGGCCACAAAATCATTCCTGTTCGACACCGCTTCGCCCTCGATGGCCACGATCACGTCGTACGTCCGAAAGCCGGCCCGTTCGGCCGGGGAGTCACGATCGATGTCCTGCACGAACACTCCTGTTGGTGCTTGAAGCCCGAGTGCTCGCGCAATGCGCTGGTTAACATCCACACCATACAGGCCCGTGTAGTACGATCGGTCAACTGAGCCGGTGGTCTTCAATTCCTCGATGATACGAACGGCTCTTGTAGCGGGGACGGCAAACCCGAGTCCGATCGATCCGACGCCACCGGGTGCGATTATGGCAGTGTTGACCCCGATAACCTTTCCGATCGCATTGATGAGCGGTCCGCCGGAATTGCCGCGATTGATGGAAGCGTCGGTCTGGATCATGTCCCGATACACGCGACCGTCCTGGACTGAGAAGTCGCGATCGATGGCTGAGACAACACCAACCGTGACGGTCGGATCGGACGCTTCAAACAGGCCGAAAGGATTACCGAGAGCAATGGCCCACTCGCCAACAACAGGGTTTTCCTCAGCGCTGAATTCAAGAAACGGAAGCGGCTTCCCGGCGTCGATCTTCAGGAGCGTCAGGTCGGTCGGCTGATCAGTGCCGACGATTGACGCGTCATACGTCTCGCCGTTCGGGAACGCGACGGTAATCTTGGTTCCTCGTCCCGCGACGTGGTCGTTTGTTACGACGTAACCGTCTGAAGAGATGACGAAGCCGGAGCCGAGACCCTTGAGCTGACGCTCATATTCTCGTGACCTCCTGCGGCCAAAGAACTGTTCAAACCACGGATCCGATAGCAGGTCGGAGAACGGATCTCGCACCTGCACGCGTTGAACTTCGATCACGTTGACGCTGACAACGGCCGGTGACGCGTTGGCAACGGCCGCGGTTATAGCCGTCTGGCGCGACTGACTGATTGACACATTGGCATCTGCAACTGTGGCGGAAACCTCGGTGCCCGTGCCGGTCGTGTCAGCGTGTTCCTGTGAATTCGCGCTATTGCCGCATCCCAGAAGTAGGAGGAACGTGGTAATGGAGATTCTGAAACTGATCATCTGTGTGGCTTCGGACGGTCGTATGTGATACGGACGCCCTGCTTACGAGTCCTCACAGTTGCCGGTTTCGCGACCGCAGGTGGTGTGCATCGGGTTTTCGGATAAACGAAAAAGCGTGCCGCAACAAGGACGGCACGCTCTTCGGTGGCTATCAACCGGGAAATACTACAGACCCGGAGATTCGCACGATCAACTACAATCCGGGAATACGAATTTGCTGACCGGGGTAGATGAGGTCAGGATCTTTGATGACCTCGCGATTGGCCTCAAACAGGGCGTTCCATTTCATGGGGTCCCCGTACTGGGCCTGAGCGATCTTCGAGAGAGAGTCGCCTTTCTGGATCGTGTAGAAGACGGGCTGTACCTCAATCATGAGATGGTCGATGACCTTCTCAACACTCTCTACATTCCCGGCCAGGAGAACTGCCTTTTCCTTGGTGGCCTGAGAGTCCACGTTGCCGGAAATGGTCACTGTGCCGTCGTCAAACGATACCTGAAGGTCTTCCACCTGCTGTCCGAGGGATTCTCGAATGTCGGCCGTGATCTCTTCGGCTTCGCGACCAGGAAGCACTTTCTTGCCGATTGCCTTCAGAAAACTAAAAATTCCCATCTGTCTTTTCCTCTCCTAGTGAACAAGTAATCTGGCCATCCAGAGTCAGAGGAAGTATACCATCCCCTGGAGGCAACACAAATATCAGCCTCGCAAAATCCAGACGAAATGAGCACTCTGCGAATTACTGAGATTGTGGTCGACTGTGAGCAGGTGTTGATGTATTAAAAGCCGAATAAGCTTGCTCGACCGTATTGCACTGCATGGTGCTATTTGGTTAATTCCGCATTACGAAATTCACAAGATCATTTGCCGTCCAACTGGAGGAAACCATGGCAAAACTTACAACAATTGAAGGCGTGGGAGAGGTGGCCGCCAAGAAGTTCAAGAAGGCAGGCGTCGGCTCCGTTGAGGCACTTCTGAAGAAGGGATCTACGCCGGCCGGTCGCAAGCAGCTGGCGGAAGCCATCAACATGGATCCGAAGAAACTTCTTCGCTTTGTCAATCACGCAGATCTCATGCGTGTCAAGGGAATCGGCGGCGAGTATGCTGAGCTTCTCGAGGCGGCTGGTGTCGATACGGTGGTCGAGCTATCGAAGAGAAGCTCTGCCAATCTGCATGCCAAGATGGCTGAGGTGAACGGCAAGAAAAAGTTGGTTCGTCAGCTACCCGCGCTTTCGCAGGTCGATGGCTGGGTCAAGCAGGCCAAGGGTCTGGGTAGAGGAGTAAACTACTAGAGACGGAAAACCCGTTAGCGTAACAAGCTGAGGAAGCAGGAATATGTCAGTAGCAAAAGTAATTGAACTCATCGCAGAGGGGAAGACCGTCGAAGCGGCCATTGAGGAGGCGGCAAAGACCGCAGCCAAGACCGTACGAAAGGTGCGAAGCATCTACGTTGACGGGATCCAGGCGATGGTAAAGGACGGTGCGGTGGAGAAGTATCGCGTCAATTGCAAGGTGACGTTTGTAATCGACTGACGTCCAGGCAGATCAAGTTTAAGGGGCGGTCGCAGAATGCGGGCGCCCCTTTCTTGTTTGTGCGGTCGTCTATGCGACAAGGGCACCGACTACAAGGCGGATTGCAACCAGGATTGCAAACACCGCAAAGCCCTTTTGGAGTCGGCGTTGATTAATTCGGTGTGAGGCCCATACGCCGGCCCTGGCCGTGAGGGCGGCAGGGATGCTCAGGTAGAGAGCACGCAGCGGATCGACAAAACCGAGAGAGGAGGCGGTGGCGGCGTCCCCCATCCCCTGGACCACGTACGATGCTACGCCGAAGATTGAAATGAGGATGATGGTGGCACTCGATGTGCCCACGGCTACGTGCATCGGGAGTTTCAGAAGGCGATTGTAGGCCGGCACCAGTACGACCCCACCACCGACTCCGACCGCGCTTGACACTACGCCTGCGACTGATCCCGTGGCCGCGAGTCGCGTCAGGCGGACCGCGGATGTTGATCGAGGCGGTAATGGACCTGCCTGTGGTTCGTGCGGCGTTTTGTCCAGAAGCATCCGCACTGCCACTACGACGAGTATGGCGCTGAAAGCGATCGCGAATACTTGACGGTCATACCAGGGCTGGGTAGTCACAAGCGTCGTGGTGAGCAGCACCGCGATCGCGCTGGCGACCCCGGTAGCGATTGCTATCCTCACATTCACCGCATTCCTCGAGTAGTGGCTTTGCGCGCTGACGAGAGAAGTCAGCAGCGTGCACATCAGACTTGTCCCGATCGCCAGGGGGATAACCAGTTCGTCAGCAACGCCGGCCGACTGGAAGTACAACACGAGGACAGGGGCAAAGACGATTCCACCGCCAATACCGATG
This sequence comes from Rhodothermales bacterium, assembly GCA_013002345.1. Lineage (NCBI taxonomy): Bacteria > Pseudomonadati > Rhodothermota > Rhodothermia > Rhodothermales > Rhodothermales bacterium. The sequence continues at coordinate 15,754 of JABDKH010000143.1, read as the reverse complement.
AGGCCGGCCGCAAACCCGCCGACAAGACCAGCGAGGACAAGCACCAGGTCCAGAGGAAGCATACTACCGGGGGCTCAGAATCGCGTTGTACCGATCCGGGTCGGTAAGGACGCGCACGGCCTCCTGGATAAAGGCGTCCGTGGCGATAGATGACCTGATCTGTGCCCGCTCACCATGATATCGAGAGACAATTTCTGATCGCAGAAGCTCGCCAATTCGGTCACGATTCCTGTCGAACTCCTGTTCCTTGATGGATCCAACGGCCGACCGCACCTGGTCGAGTTCATCGCGTACCTCCTGGAGACCTTCATCCGTCAACGTCGATTCGATCGCCGCGATCTTTTGCTCGATGGGCAATTCGTACGTGAAATCCTGCCTTGCGAGCCAGTCGCGGAAGTCCCGGATAAGTCTGTCATCCGGTTGGAAATCCTCGGGTACCGTTGGCTCTGCGGCGGCATAGTGGTTCGCAAAGAAGAAGAATGCCGCACGTCTTCTCAGTGCCTGCTCGAGCGCAGACGGCTCGTCGTTGACTGAGACATCAGGTTCGACACCGTAGCCGGCTCGCACAGGGCGACCGCCGGATGTCTTGTACCGGGCCTCAGTAGAGTCTCGCCGGAGCTCATGCGGGTCGTGGCCGAAACGGTATGCTATGGACTGAATGCTCCGTCCGCTTGGAGTATAGTAGCGCGAAGTTGTGAGCTTCAGCGACGTGTTGTACGGCAGGCCGCGAACGATCTGGACTAGCCCCTTTCCGAACGTCGTCGTGCCGACCACTACGCCGCGGTCGAGGTCTTGCATAGCACCTGCCACGATCTCGCTAGCAGAGGCGCTGACGCCGTTCGTTACAATCGCGAGCCGCGTGTCCTGCACGAGCGGCGCTTTGCGACCCGCATACACTCGTTTGGTCTCGGGTTGGCGTCCGCTCGTGGACACAATCGTGGCGCCCCTGGGGGCAAACAACTCCGTAATCTCTACGGCTTCGTCCAGCAGACCACCGGGGTTATCACGAAGATCCAGGACAACACCATCGAGTTCGCCGCTTTCGCGAAGTCCGTTGATCGCATCGCGGACTTCCCGGCCGGCACCCTGAGCGAATCGCTCGAGCTTCACATAGCCCACACGCGATCCGGGAATCAACCCTGAGTAGGTGACATTGTGAAGCTTGACCTGCTCGCGGGTCAACACAAAATCGAGCCCACCCGGGACGCCCTCTCGTTCCACCGAAACGTCCACGGTCGTTCCGGGCTCACCGCGCATCAGCGTCTGTACGTCGGACAGCGAAAGGTCCCTTGTGCTGCGACCGCCGACCGTCGAGATCACGTCGCCGGCACGTACCCCCTGCTTGTATCCGCTTGCCCCTTCCACGGGTGCAATGACGGTGATTCGTCCGTTTCTCAATCCCACGTTCAGCCCGACTCCTCCGTATGAGCCGCGCGTGATGATGTCCATATCCGCGTTGTCGGCTTCATCAAAGAACACGGTATACGGATCCAGTTCTTCGAGCATCGCGCCGATGCCCGTTCTCATGAGTCGCTCGGGATCCACACGGTCAACGTAGTTCGCGACGAGTTCCTCGTACACACCGCCGAAAATCTCGAAGCTCTTCCTGATGGCGAAAAAGTCATCATCACGTGGCCAGAATGCTCCGGCAAGGAACGATGCAACGATGAGCACTCCGGCGAGTCCCGCCCACGCATGGTGCTTCTTAATCATCTTTTGCAGGGATGGGTTGGAGGGTATTCGAGCGTACGTCGGGCTGCCAGTGCGGTTCAATTCATGCCGCAAAAACTGCTCACGCCAGGGCCGCTTCAAGCTCCTTCTCACGCCTGCGTGTCACTACCGCAGCGACGCGGATCGACATTTCGTACAGAATGAGAAGCGGAATGGCCACGAGGACTTGCGAAACAGGGTCCGGCGGAGTAAAAAACGCCCCAAGAATGAGTGTCACGATGAGAGCATACTTCCTGTACTTTCGCATGATCTCAGGGGTGAGGATGCCCACCTTGGCGAGGAAATAGACGACAACGGGTAGTTCGAACAGCACGCCGGCACCGAAGGCCCAGAACGTGACCATGCCGAAGTACTTCGTAATATCGAACTCGTTGATGATCAGATCGGAGATCTGGTAGTTGGCAAAGAACTGAAGGGCAAACGGCGTCACAACACAGTAACCGAAGGCAATCCCGAGCATGAAGAAGATCGTCGCGAACGCGGCAGCGAACCGAAGTCCTGATTTCTCGGTCGGGTAGAGGCCGGGCTCCATGAAGCGCCACATGAAGTAGACGAACAGGGGCGATCCAAGAACGATGCCCACCGCGATGATCGTCCCGATATGGGCGAAGAACTGACCCGTGATCGTTCGATTCTGGAGAACAAGCTCTTCCGCCTCCATGCCGAGTATCCGGTACACAAAGAAGTCGGACTTCGCCGGGCCCATGAGCAGAACGTCGATGATCCATGAGCTGAAGAACGAGCAGACAATGGTGACCACCACGATGCTGCCGATGCCTTTGATCAGTGCCCAGCGAAATTCTTCGAGGTGTTCGAGGAACGACATTTCGGCGAGGTCATGCTGGTCGGAGCCCGCGGGAGCGGGCAACGCGTCCTTTCGGGACTTACCTCGCCATATCCGTCTCTTCAGGATGGGCTTCATGCTCGTGGGACAGGGGTGGAGAATCCGATTCGCTGGGTCCGGCGCTTTTCAGATTGAGATCGAGTAGCGAGTCGACCCACAGGCCATTCGTCTCAAGCAGTCGTCGGCCTTCGCTCCAGGTGAAGTTAAACAGGGTGAGGGCTCCCTCCACGCGGTAGCCCTCGCTGCGCAGGAGCGATGCCGTGCGCAGCGTACTGTGACCGCTGTTGAGAATATCGTCGACCACGACCACAGGTTCATCGAGGTGCAGAGGGCCTTCAACCAGCCGCTTACGCCCGTATCTCTTGCGCTGTTCTCGTACAAATCCACCTCTGAACGTGCCGTGGTCCGTGCAACTCAAGATGGAGCCGACGATCGCGTACGCTCCGAAGCCGCGCCCGGCTACCTGATGAATGCCTTTGGCAAAAAGCCGCTCGGCCAGAACCGCGCCGACCTCAATGAACGTCCGGCTCTCCAGCATCGGCATGCGGGTATCCAGCAACCAGCCGATGGGCTGGCCCCGCGGATCCGTGATCTCCTCCTGCGCCTTGCGGATGAGCGACCGCTCGTACAGTCGGCGGCCCAGCTCAACCAGCTCGGTGTAGACCTCAGGGCTCAGGCTGTCGTGTGGCATATCGTGCAGTGTGAGACGGGTCGTCGACGCTCAAATTCGGTCGATTCGTTTCATGGCTGGAGAGTGCATTCAGGCAACAACGAAATCATAAAGTGGAAATTTATCGCACAGATCGCGAACGGAGCCCTTCACTTTACTGAGTACGTCTTCTTTTCCGCGGTTTGTCAATGCGCGATCAATAAGGTGGACGACCTCGCGAAACTCGTCGGATCCGAAGCCACGAGACGTCATTGCCGGCGTACCGACACGTATCCCGCTCGTTACAAAGGGGCTCTTGTCGTCAAAAGGCACCATGTTCTTGTTGACCGTGATTTCCGCCCGGCCGAGCGTCTCCTCAGCCTCCTTTCCGGTCAGGCCCTTGTTACGGAGATCGATCAGCATAAGATGGTTGTCCGTGCCGCCGGAAACGACGTCGTATCCCAGTTCCATGAAGGCGTCGGACATTGTGGCCGCGTTGGTGATCACTTGTCTCGCGTAGTCCTTGAAGGACGGCTGCAGCGCCTCAGCAAAGGCGACGGCCTTGGCGGCAATGACGTGCATCAGCGGTCCGCCCTGCATACCGGGGAACACGGCCGAGTCTAGCAACTCACTCATGTTCTTCACGCGCCCGCTTTTGGGGGCCACCTTTCCAAACGGGTTCTCGTAATCGCGTCCAATCAGGAGCATGCCACCGCGAGGTCCGCGCAGCGTCTTGTGCGTCGTCGTCGATGCGACGTGGGCGTGCGGTAACGGGTCGTTGAGAATGCCGGCCGCAATCAAACCGGCCGTGTGCGCCATGTCCATCCAAAGGAATGCCCCGACCTCGTCGGCAATCGAGCGGAACGCCACATAGTCGAAGTCACGAGGGTACGCGCTGGCTCCGATGGATATCATCTTGGGGCGTACTTCAAGGGCCTTGTCGCGCACGCGATCCATGTCGATACGACCCGCCAGCGGTCCGTCGGGCTCTACGCCGTAGTATTCGGCGTGATACAAGATCCCCGAGAAGTTGACGGGGCTTCCGTGCGTCAGGTGGCCGCCGTGCGCGAGGTCCAATCCAAGAAACGTGTCGCCCGGTTCAACAAGTGTGAGATATACGGCGGCATTTGCGGACGCACCGGAATGTGGCTGCACGTTGACCCAGTCGCACTTGAATAGCTCGCATGCACGACGGCGCGCGATGTCCTCTGCCTGGTCGACGAACTGACACCCACCATAATAGCGTTTGCCGGGAAGGCCCTCGGCATACTTGTTGGTCAGTGGTGAGCCCATCGCCTCCAGAACGGACCTGGAAACAAAATTCTCGGATGCGATCAGCTCCAGGCCTTCGTTCTGCCTGTGAACTTCCTTCTCGATAGCGCCGAAGATCTCAGGATCCTGTATTCGCAGCTGTGACATAGAGAAGTGTGGAATGATTGACAGGGCAAGTTAGAGGCGCATGTGAGCGACCGCAATCCTTAGCGCCGTTTCGGATCAAACTTGTCAAAACTGATGAAGTTACCTCCGATCCCGACAAACGTATACGCCTCGTCGGACCTGTTCCGGGGCGTCAGGTCTATCTCGTATGTGCTGAACAAATAGTAGTTCTTTCGCTTCGTCACGTTGTCCACAAACGACTCTGCCAGCTCGGCACCGGCACCGGACAGGACGTCTCCAAGACCCGGAGCACCGACCTGGTCCTGAATGATTTTTCGGGCTTCCTCCTTGATGAAGGGCCGAAAATCGTCCATATCCGGATTCGAAAAGAACAGGACTCCGAGGCACACAAAGAACGCCAAGTACAGCCACTTCATGGATGTATCCTCCGGGGCAATAATCGAATTATTGCCTGTTTAGTGCATCATCGCGTACGTGAGAATATTGCTGCCCATCTGGAGTGCGGCTGTCCGCTTTTCCGGCGGGTCGGAGTGGACATCGGCCGGCTCCCAGCCATCTCCGAGGTCGCTTTCGTAGCTATAGAATACGCATAGTCTACCCGAATCATCGAAAAGCCCAAAGCCTTGCGGAGGTTTTCCATCGTGCTCATGGATTTTCGGCAATCCCGCAGGAAACGAGAAGTGGATGCTGAAGATCGGATGACTGAAGGGGAGTTCACGCAGATCCCGATCCGGGAACACCTTCTTCAGTTCGCGCCGGATGTGGGCGTCCAGTCCGTAGTTATCGTCTATATGAAGGAAACCGCCTCCCAACAAATAGTGGCGAAGGCGGAGCGCTTCTTCATCGGAGAACCGGACATTGCCGTGGCCGGTCAGGTACAGGTAGGGATATGCATGCAGCTTGTCGCCAGAGAGCTCTACCACCGCTTCACGGGGCGCCACATCAAGTAGCGTCTCGGCTCGGACAAACTCCAGAAGCTCGGTCAGCGACCCGGGGTCACTGTACCAGTCGCCACCACCGGCATATTTGACCCGGGCGATCTCGAACGCATAGTCAGCCTGGGCGTGTGCACTACCACACAGGCCGACGATGATTGCGATATAGAGGATGTTGTTGCTGAGTCTCATGCTGCCTTGTCCCAGAATCGAAAGAACGATGCAAAAGGCGATTTGTTTGTGGTCTGGCGGTTGTCTTTGTTCATCATGGTGCCCACCTTTCGTCGAGCTCAGGCGGCTGTAATCAAACGGATTCCCTCATGCACCGAATGCTAATCGCGTCCATCGTCCTGGCCACTGCCATGGGCGTGTCTGGTCGGACAGGCACTGACGCACCTCTTGTGAGCACATTTTCCGTCGTTGGCTTTGATCCAGACACCGGTGAGCTGGGTGTCGCGGTCCAGAGCAAGTTTCCGAATGTCAGGCCCATTGTGCCGTGGGCCCGTGCCGGAGTGGGAGCGGTCGCGACGCAGAGCTTCGCGGAACTCGACTATGCCATAAAGGGCCTGGATCTCATGGAGCAGGGGGCGACGGCTGAGGAGGCGCTGCGGATTGTCATGCGAGATGATCCGGACCGCCAGCAGCGCCAGGTCGGGATCGTTGATGCTCGAGGAAATGCCGCGTCCTGGACGGGCACCGGTTGCTTCGACTGGGCCGGCGGACGTGTCGGACAGGCTGATGGTGCAGCTGCGATAGCCGTCCGAGGACAGATTCTCACGGGCCGCAACTACACGGTTCAGGGGAATATTCTGGTCTCCGAGGAGACCGTGCTCGCAATGGCCGACGCATTTGAAGCCACCGAGGGTGCGCTGGCAGATCGGTTGATGGCAGCCCTGGTGGCGGGCGGCAAGGCCGGGGGAGATCAGCGTGGAGAGCAGAGCGCGGCGCTGCTCGTCGTTCGTGAAGGAGCCGGCTACGACGGGATGGACAATTTCATCGATATCTCGGTGTACGACCACACGACGCCAATCGCCGAGCTGGAGCGTCTCTATCGATTGAACAACCTCTACTTCACGCAGTCCGAAGCAGCGGACATGCGTCCGATCACTCCCGAAATTGCGTCAGAAATTCAGGCCATCTGGCACGAGCGAGGTTTCTACAGCGGCCCCATGGACGGCATGGTCGACATGGAATTCCAGCAGCTTCTCGTCGACTTCATGGGATGGGAAAACTATGATCTGCGGATTGCGCCGGTCCAGAGCGTCGACCTGTCCGCTGGAGAGTCACTGATGATCGACATCCAAGTGCTGGAGGACATTCGGCACGTGTTCCGAGAAGGGTTGTGGACTCCGAAGCTAAACTAGACCACACGCTCGAAAATCGGCTCGCCGCGCACCTCTGCCATCATCGGCAGGGTTACTGTAAACCGGGTGCCCTCCCCTTTGGTTGACTGAACACCGATGTCCCCGTCAAGTATCTGCACAGCTCTACGCGTGATGGCGAGGCCCAGTCCGCTTCCCTCGAAGTCCCTCGTCAGGCCCGTAGACTCCTGACTGAACTCGTCGAATAGTCTGGGCAGGAAATCGCTTGCGATGCCGACTCCCGTGTCTTCGACGATAAGGAGCACTTGCTCTGGTGAGGCGAACAGCGAAGCCCGGACGTGGCCTTTCGACGTGAACTTCACGGCGTTACCGATCAGGTTGTACAGGACCGAGTAGACGCTCTCCGGGTCGGCGTCCACGATAATTCCAGCGTGCGTCGACTCGACTGTGAACTCCACGGAATTAGCAGGAACAGTTGGTACGATAATCTCGGCCACATCGCGCATTGTCTGTACGAGGTCGATCCTGGTCGTTGACGTAGTGAGCACAGGGGCTTCGAGGCGGGCCAGTTCGAGAACCGAATTGAGCGTGTCGAGCAGTCGCCGACTGTTCTTCTCTATTAGTTGTGCAAACTCTCGCTGGGTCCCCTCGCTCTCTTCGATGAGAATCTCGGCAAACCCCCTGATGCCGGTCAGTGGCGTTCTGATCTCATGCCCCACGTTCGTAAGGAGAGCGGTCCTGATGCGAGTCACTTCCTCAGCCTGTTCACGGGCATCGATCAGTGCGTCCTGATAACGGAGTCGGTCGGAGATATCCTGAAGTGCCGCAGTGTAGAGAGTAGACCGGCCGACCGTTGTCTCCCGCACACTCAACGCCACACGGACTTGTTTGCCTTCCCGGGATTTACCCTCGACATCTACTTCACTACCGATGATGGATCGCAGTCTTCGAAGTGGGCGGCCGTGGACTGAAAGTGGGTCGGAGACCGTCGGAAGGAGCAGGGAGATGGGGTTGCCTATGAGTTCGCCTGGCTCGTACCCCCACATCCGGCACGCCTCTTGATTGGCGTACACGATCAGGTCGTCCTCGTCGACCGTCACGATTCCCGTACTTGTGCTCTCGAGGATCGCATGATATAGGTCCGCGGCGGCGGACGCTATCTGCTTCGCAAGATTCAAGTTCTTGTCGTCACTCACGGCAACGTGAGACCTCGCACGTATCAGGCCGGAAGTCTGTTCTTGAAGCGAACTTAAACATTTATGGCTTCAAGCGTTAAACAAAGACGGATTCCACGCAACTACGACAGGAGGAGGGGCGAAGATGAAGCGGTTGATCAGAGCACTACTGGCAACGTCGGCGGCGACGGGTGTCGCCTACCTGGTCTGGTCGAGGTATGCTCGTCCGGATAGCGACAGGAGAGTCAAACTCGTTCCCGCTGTACAAGAGGTAGACGTGGACAGTCTTCCCGACGAAGTTCGAAAAGAACTTCTCTCCGAACTCGGCGAGCAGTTGTAGCCGATCGTCGACGGCCACGCGGTGTTGATCGCGAAGATCTAGAGGGCGGACACTTTCCCGGGATGACGTTGTTCGATCGGCGTGTAGCTACGCAGCTTGTGGCCCGTGTAGATCTGTCGCGGACGGTGAATGCGGCCCGCCGGATCACTTCGCATTTCCAGCCACTGTGCGATCCATCCGGGCAGCCGTCCCATCGCGAACATGACCGTGAACATGTCGGTCGGAATGCCCATCGCCCGGTACAGGATTCCGGAGTAGAAATCGACATTCGGGTAGAGTCGCCGTTCAGCGAAGTACTCGTCCTGCAGCGCGTACTCCTCCAGTCTCTTTGCTATTTCAAGCAGAGGATCGTCGACGCCGAGGATTTCGAGTACCTGGTCGGCCCAACTTTTGATCACCTGTGCACGCGGGTCGAAATTCTTGTACACGCGGTGGCCGAAACCCATAAGGCGAAAATCATCATCCTTGTCCTTCGCCTTGTCGATGTACTTCTGGTAGTTGCCGCCATCAGCCTGGATCATCTCCAGCATGTTGATGACCTCTTGATTCGCCTTTCCATGAAGCGGGCCCGATAGCGCACTGATGCCGGCCGACATGGACGCAAACAGATCGGCGCCGCTGCTACCCACCATGCGGACGGTTGACGTCGAGCAGTTCTGCTCATGGTCGGCGTGCAGAATCAGCAACATATCCAGCGCTTTCAGGATCACGGGCGGTGCTGTGTACTCTTCGGGCGGAACAGAGTACATCATGTGCAGGAAGTCTCCCGCGTAACTCAGGTCGTTGCGTGGGTAGACGTAGGGCTGGCCGATGGACTTCTTGTATGAGAAAGCGGCGATCGTCTTAATCTTTGCCAACAGGCGGATGATATTCAGATCCAGATCTGCCTGTGTGACGGAGGTCGGGTAGTAGGCTGCGAGGGAGGAGACCATTGCGGACAGGACGCTCATCGGATGAGCGCTCGCCGGATACCCCTCGAAGAACTTCTTCATGTCCTCGTGGAGCATACTATGATGGGTCATCTGGTGGCGAAACACATCGAATTGATCATGAGTCGGCAAATCGCCTCTGATCAGCAAATAGCAGATCTCCGTGAAAGATGCCTGTTCGGCAAGCTCTTTGATCGGATATCCTCTGTATCGCAGGACTCCTTTCTCGCCGTCAATGAATGTGATATTGCTCTCGCAGGACCCGGTGTTGCCATATCCGGTATCGAGCGTAATCGCCTTCGACTGGCTCCGCAGTGACCTGATGTTTACGCCGACCTCACCTTCCGACCCAACTACGACAGGGAGTTCATAGTCTTTTCCGTTCAGGTGTAATTTGGCAGGGTCCATAATATCACGCTCAGGCGTTATTGCTGAAATAGAATGACCGAATGAAGATAGTACGCAATGAGATACGGCTCGAATGCCGCGGTTGTGTAATATTGAGAAAATAATTTTGGATTTCCGTGTGGGCAGAACCCCGACGATGTTGTGGGTTATACTCTATCACAATTCTTGACGTAAAGGCTGTGTACGAACGGCGAAACGAGAGGGGCTGTCCATGCTGAGGACGGTACCGCCAAAGCAATACGCTCCGCGACCCGGATTGCGGGGCGCACTCAATGAGGTGATCTTCGGAGTCGATTCTCCGAAGGGCCGGGCATTTGACATTGGACTGATCGCGGTGATCGTTCTGAGCGTTATTGCCGTGATGCTGGAAAGCGTCGCCACTATACGGCTTGAGTACAGCCGGGCATTGATCATCGCCGAGTGGATCTTTACGGTCCTTTTCACAATAGAGTACATACTGCGACTCTATTCCGCGAAGTCGCCTCTGGGGTACGTATTCAGTTTCTTCGGGGTCGTGGATTTTCTCGGCACAATCCCGACATACCTGAGTGTCCTGCTTCCCGGTGCGCAGTTCCTTCTCGTCATCCGTCTGCTCAGGATTCTCCGGGTGTTTCGAGTCTTGCGCCTGGCCCAGTTTCTTACGGAGGCCGACGTGTTGGTGCGGGCCCTGCGTGCGAGTCGGCACAAGATCCTCATCTTCATCTTCGCGGTGATGACGCTTGTTGTCATCCTCGGCTCATTGATGTATCTCATCGAAGGGTCGGAAAACGGCTTTACGAGTATTCCGCGGGGCATTTACTGGGCGATTGTAACCCTGACCACCGTGGGATACGGGGACATTTCCCCTCAGACCAATCTCGGGCAAGCGCTGGCTGCGGTTGTGATGATAATGGGCTACGGGATCATCGCGGTACCGACCGGGATTGTTACGGCCGAGTTAACGCGCAAGGATCTGGGGCATCATGTGGCTATGGCGTGTTCGGGTTGTGGAGCTGGGAGTCACGACCTGGATGCGAAATTCTGTCGCCGATGTGGTGAAAAGCTTTGACGAGGTCGGAGCGGGAGCCGGGTGCGCTTGCGGGCATATACCAGATCTGTCACGAGCGGCTTTTTACCATTCCATCGACCGAGGACCTCTTCAACCCATACGGCGATGAGGATGCGGATGTAGATCGATCCGGGGCGGCGTTGGAGCGCGGTAATAATCTTAAGCGATATCTGGCGTCATACCGTGATCGTCCCGAGGTCGTCGTGATTGCGGAGGCGCCGGGTCCGTGGGGTTGTCGTTTTTCGGGCGTTCCGATCACCAGTGAGGAGCAGTTGGTAGATGCTGATTTTCCGTTAGCTGGCAGGGTCTCAGGCAAAGGTGATCTGCCTCACAGGGAGTACAGTGCGCGGATTTTCTGGAGGGTGATGGCCCCGTATTTCCCGGGGTTTATCGCGTGGAACGCCGTGCCGTTTCATCCGCATCGGGTTGGGGAGCCCATGTCTATTCGGACTCCACGAACTTCCGAGTTAAAAGGGTTTGCGTGGCTCACGCGCGCGGTGTTGGAAGTTGTGGAACCCGGGATAGTTATTGCGCTGGGTCGAAAGGCTCAGTATCAGTTGGAGCACCTGGGAGCGGATTGCACCTACGTGCGTCATCCGTCTCAGGGTGGGGCGGTGCTGTTCGAGGAAGGGATGAAGAACCTGTTTGGGGCGATGCGCTGAGTCGGCTGAGTCGCCGGGGGCCGCCGCTCCTCCGCCCCGACGACAGTCTAACCCATTGAACGCAACCCCGCCAAATCACACCCTGCCGGATCAATCTCTGCACCGTTTGCGGACCCACGTACCATACGGATCGTACACACGATCCGACTGATCCAACAGCAAAATGTCTAACCTCTTCGACGAGGCCGCCGAAGCCGTACGCCGCCAACGAGCACCCCTTGCCGACCGACTGAGACCGCGGTCGCTCGACGAGTTTGTAGGTCAACATCATATCCTCGGCCCAGGCAAACTCCTGAGAAGAGCGATCGAGGCCGATCGCCTCACGTCACTGATTCTTTTTGGCCCACCCGGGACAGGCAAGACCACTCTCGCACGAATCGTTGCCAACACAACGGCATCCTACTTTGCCACTCTCAACGCCGTACTCGCTGGCGTAAAGGACATCCGCCAGGCGATCGCGGACGCCAACGATCGCCTGAGACATCACCAGCAACGCACAATCCTGTTCGTCGACGAGGTGCATCGATTTAACAAAGCCCAGCAGGATGCGCTTCTACCTCATGTCGAGAATGGCACGGTCGTGTTCATTGGCGCGACAACCGAAAACCCGTACTTCGAGGTTATCAAGGCGCTGGTGAGCCGCAGCCGAGTGTTTGAATTGAAGACGCTCGACCGTGACGCGCTCGAAGACGTAATGAAGCGTGCCCTTCACGACAACGACCGCGGATACGGAACCCTGACTGTCCGCGTCGATCCCGATGCATCACGCCACCTGGTCGACACCGCAAACGGCGACGCACGGTCGCTTCTGAATGCCCTAGAACTGGCCGTAGAAACAACGGAAGCCGATTCCGACGGCACCATTCATGTCGACGTCTCGGTGGCCGAAGACAGCATCCAGCGCAGGGCCGTGCTGTACGACAAGGAGGGCGATGCACACTTCGACACCATAAGCGCGTTCATCAAGAGCATGCGGGGTTCAGATCCCGACGCTGCCCTCTACTGGATGGCGCGCATGGTATACGCTGGAGAAGACCCCCGGTACATCTTTCGCCGCATGTTAATCTTCGCCGGCGAGGATATCGGTCTGGCAGATCCCAACGCCATTCGAATGGCAACGGCGTGCGCTCAGGCATTCGAATATGTTGGCTTGCCCGAAGGGCAATTCCTGCTCGCCGAGTGCTGCCTCTACCTTTCTACCGCGCCGAAGAGCAATTCATCCCTGGCCTATTTTGATGCTCTCCGTCATGTGGAGGACGAGCAAAGTGGAGAGATCCCCGACCCGCTGAAGGACGGCAATCGCGACGCAGAGGGGCTTGGACACGGCAAAGGCTACCTGTACCCCCACGCCTATCGCGAGCACTACGTACCGCAGCAGTATCTGCCGATCGAGATGCAGGGTACGTTCTTCTATCAGCCCTCCGACGAAGGGTACGAGAAGCGGATCGCAGAACGTCTTTCGACTCTGCGAAAGCGCGACGCAAGCGAGGACCTTCAGAAGCGACTGCGCAAGTACGGCCCCGATTCCAGCGACGATTAGTATCCGGGCGCACACTTTCGGCTCGCCCCGTAAATTGGAGATCGCGCTCCCGTCTTCAACCGATTCCGCATGCGGTTCTGGCTCAAGCTCTCCGACAGTATTGACCGATTCAGCGAACGAACCGGTCGCGTCGTCTACTGGCTAACCCTGGCGATGGTCATCGTCGGCAGCTTCAACGCGGTTGTCAGATATCTTGACAAGTACACCGGACTGGGCCTGAGTTCCAATACCTACATCGAGCTGCAATGGTATCTGTTTGGTCTGGTGTTTCTGCTGGGAGCGGCGTACACCCTGAAGGACAACGCTCACGTCCGAGTCGACGTGTTCTACGGTCGGCTGTCACGACGCGGTCGGGCTTGGATCAACATCGCCGGTACCGTCCTCTTCCTGCTTCCGTTTTGTGTGACCATGATTGTGGTGTCGTGGCCGGCGGTGCGCAATTCATGGGCCGTTCTGGAGGCCTCTCCGGACCCGGGTGGCCTTCCGCGCTACCCGATCAAGAGCATCATCCCGATCGCTTTTGCCTTGCTGATTGTGCAAGGCATTTCAATGCTCATCAAGCAGATCGCCATTATCACCGGTCATGATGCCGGCGAGGACGCATCGGAACCGTTATCGTCGGGAGGCCACGTATGAGCGGTGATGTGCTGGCTCCCCTGATGTTCGCCGCAGCTCTCCTCCTGATCTTTTCAGGGTATCCGGTGGCGTTCGCGCTTGGGGGGACCGCTCTGCTATTCGCTTTCATCGGCGTGGAGGCAGGCCTCCTCGATTGGGGCTTGCTGCTCGCCATGCCCGAGCGGACGTTTGGCGTGATGTCGAACTACCTGCTGCTCGCCGTCCCGTTCTTCATCTTCATGGGATCGATGTTGGAGAAATCCCGGCTGGCCGAGGATCTTTTGAAAACCATCGGTTTGCTTTTTGGCCCCCTGAGAGGCGGTCTCGCTCTGGCCGTCGTTTTCGTCGGTGCCCTGCTGGCGGCTGCGACCGGAGTTGTAGGAGCATCGGTCGTCGCGATGGGAATGATCTCTCTTCCGGTAATGCTTCGATACGGATATTCGAAGGAACTGTCGGCAGGTGTGATCACGGCTTCCGGCACGCTAGGTCAGATCATACCACCCAGCGTCGTGCTGGTCGTGCTGGCCGATCAGCTTGGGATCTCCGTGGGCGACCTGTTCGTCGGAGCGCTCGTTCCAGGACTGATTCTGGCCGGATTGTACGCCGCGTACGCTGTCCTCGTCGCCATCGTTCGGCCGTCAAGTGCTCCGGCGCTTCCGAAGTCGGAACGCGAATTGAGCACGAGTGCTCTGCTGCGACGTGTTGTATTCGTGCTGTTGCCGCCCCTCGCCCTCATACTCATCGTGCTCGGTAGCATCTTCGCCGGTATTGCCACGCCGACCGAAGCAGGCGCTCTCGGCGCTCTCGGCGCGATCCTTCTGGCGGCTGCGAATCGACGTCTCTCTCTTTCGGCACTGAAAGGTACCATGGCCGAGACCTCCCGCCTCACGTCCATGGTGATGTTCCTGTTGATCGGCTCTACGGCTTTTGCCCTCATTTTCCGTGGTCTCAACGGCGATCTCTGGATTGAGGGGATCCTCACGAATCTCCCGGGGGGCATCGTCGGGTTGCTCGTCGTCGCGAACCTGTCGATCTTCATACTGGGATTCTTTATCGATTTCTTTGAGATCGCCTTCATCATCATTCCGTTACTGGTTCCTGCAGCGTCGTTGCTTGGAGTGGATCTGGTGTGGTTTGGCGTCATGATCGGAATGAACCTCCAGACGTCCTTTCTAACACCACCCTTCGGCTTTGCGTTGTTCTATCTGCGCGGGGTGGCGCCGCCGGAAGTGTCGACGGCCGATATCTACCGGGGTGCGCTGCCATTTATCGCAATTCAGCTCGTAGGGCTGCTGCTAATCATTCTTTTTCCGGAGTTAGTTAGTTGGGCGTATTGAGGCCCTTGCGAGTTGCTATTGTCGCGGCGCGTGCGGTACTTGACACGGCAGATTGCACCCCGGTATCGCATGACAATTCACGACAACAGCAGGCTGGAACGTCGCATTGCGGAGCTCGAGGAGAGGGTCCGCATGTTGGAGCGAGGTCAGCCGGATGCCGCGGGAGCCGCTCTGCCTGCTCCTGAAGTGGAGCGTGGACCGCGTGCAGCGAACGCAGATTCATCCCCTGAGCCGTCGCTTCGAGGTCTGAAAGGACCCGTTTCTCAGGTGAAGGCGCGCCCTCCACGATCGGCGGTGGGCAGCGACGCCATGGCCTCGATCAAGAAGATTCTCCGGAGCGAGGATCTGATCAACAAGGTCGGCATCTTTCTTCTTCTGATCGGACTGGCCTTCTTGTTCAAGTGGGGGATCGATCGCGGCTGGATAACCCCCGTCGTCCGCGTCGCATTCGGTGCAGTTCTTGGAATGGGTCTGGTCGTCTTCGGAGCTCGGATCCGTAGCCGCCGCGTTCGATACGGTCAGGTGCTGGTAGGCGGCGGCATCGCCACGTTGTACATCACGTTGTTTTCCGCGTTTCAGCTGTACGAACTTCTTTCGTACCCGGTCGCTCTCACACTCATGACCGGCGTTACGGCGCTCTCTTTCGCTCTTTCTCTGAGACAAGCCGATGTGGTTCTCGCGATCATCGCGACCGCCGGCGGGCTTGGAACGCCATTCCTTCTTCTGGAAACGCCTTCGAGCATTCTGTGGCTCGTGGTATACACCAGCCTCATCGCCGCCTGCGCCATTGCCATCTTCTTCGAAAAGGGCTGGCGCAGTCT
>JABDKH010000142.1 GCA_013002345.1 Rhodothermales bacterium | reverse complement strand
GCCCAGAGGATATTCAGCTCGTCGATTTCCTCCGGCGAGCATACGCCGACGGCCACGGCCACGGCGCGCGAGCGAATTCGTGCGGCCAGTCGTTCACGATCCTCCCTCGACAGAAGCTTGCTGTCGGTGATCCCCCTGACGCGTTGGTCGCGGTTGAATACTACGGCAGCCGCGACGACGGGGCCCGCAAGACATCCGCGTCCGGCCTCGTCGGCGCCCGCAATGAACTCGTGGCCTGCCGACCACAGTCGGCGCTCGATTCGTAACCCTGCCATGGAATGCGTGTGGGACGGCTATCAGGCCGGCTCGTCGTACTGGTCGGGCAGATCGTTTTCGTAAAGCACGACGTCACCTGCCTGAAGATATCCTTTCAGAAAATCCCTTGCTTCAAAAAGCGTCGAGACGACGCGGATCTGTTGCTCGGGGAATTCTGCGGCCAACAATCCTCCGACAATCGGCCTGGTCCTCTCGTGGCCGACGAGAATGGCAAGGTCCGCGTTGCCTGCAATAGCCTGACCGAACGACCGGTTTTCCTCCTCCTCGCGCATTCCGAGCTCGATCATGCCCGGCGTGACGATGATCCTTCGTCCCGTACGGAACTGGCCGAGAATTTCGACTGCGTTGATCGCGCCAACCGGGTTGGAGTTGAAAGCGTCGTCGATCACAAGGACTTGTCCTTCACTTCGAAGATGCAGCCTGTGCTCGACAGGTTCGACTCGCCGAACCGCGTGCGCGATCTGTCTCAGGCGAAGGCCCATCGATTGTCCGACGGCAATGCCCATCAGAATATTGGCAACGTTGTGTTTGCCAAGCAGTCGGGTGGTGAATGCCTGTTCGGCGCCGTGATCATCGCGAACGACAAAAGAAGCGCCATGGGGGCCGTAATGGATATCGGACGCGGAGAGCTCGGCCGGATTTCCTTCGGTCGAGATTGTCGTCACGTGTGCTGCCGTTTCTTGCGCCATGGCGAGGACGTGCGGATCGTCGGCATTGAGCACAACCGTGCCGCCCGATACCACTCGTCGGGCCAGCGTACCCTTCTCGTGCGCGATGGCTTCGATCGAACCCATGGACTCCAGGTGCGCAACACCGACATTGGTGATCACGGCGAGCTGCGGTTCGACCAGGTCACACAGTTCGGCGATGTCGCCCGGATAGCGCGCGCCCATTTCGACGACGAGCACCTGATGATTGGGCTGGAGATCGTTATTGATCACCTTGCAGATGCCCATCGGTGTATTGTACGAACCGGGAGTGGCGAGCACCTGATAACGCTGCCGCAAAATCTCAGCGATAATGAACTTGACGCTCGTCTTCCCATACGAGCCGGTGATGGCGATCACCTTGAGGTCAGGGTGGGTTTCAAGGACGTGCCGGGCTTTGCGCTTGAAACCGGATCGGAAGAACGCCTCGACGGGCTCGAGGAGGATGGCGGCTCCGATGACGGCGAGAGGTGCGATCAGGTCGCCAAGCAGTAACGCGCGAAGGACGAGTCGTGTGTCGGGAATGAGGGCATGTGGCAGGTCTAAGATTCTCAGGAGGAGTACCACCAGGACACTCGCGACGATCGGGACCGTGACAATAACCGCTGTCAGAAGTCCGAGCCGCTTCAATCGATTCGTCCAGACGAGCGGTTTCTTCTCGCGCTCGGATCGGTATCTGCGGGACGAGGCAAATACGACGCACCAGAGCCCGAGCATCGCAGCGGCGAGCGCGCGATCCGACACGGCACCTGCCAGGGGATACGACAGTAGCAGAACGCCCGCTCCGAGCACGTGCGACAGCCGGAAGACATAGTTGAATGGCCGCTTGATCAGCCAGCGGGCATACTCGCCGATCTTGTATCCATGAAGCTGGAAGACGTGAAGGCTGAACCGAAGACGGCGCCATAGACGCCAGCCGGCGAACAGCAGAGCAACCGTGCCAAGAGAGAGGATCAGCATCATTCCTGAGACTCCCCCGGTGATGGTGTACTCAGGAAATGCCGTGTCGCGAGTATCACAGTCTGCGGGTCATCCAGATGGGCGTAGTGCCCGGCGCTTTTCAGCATCACAACTCCCGCATCCGGAATTCGGCTCTCCAGCACGGAGATCTGGTATTGGCTGACGTCCTGATCCAGATCACCCCGGAAGACAAGCGTCGGCACACGGATGTCGTCAAGACGATCGTCCAGATGATGAGTCACGGTTTTGACGAACGTGTCTCGCATCACACCTGATAACCGCCGATAGTCCGACGAACCAAGGGCTCTCCACACGAGAGAGTGCCGAAGCCAGTCCAGGCCGAATTCGCGCAGCCGTCCGGGCAGGATGGAGAATGGCAGCTTCAGAATCCGCGCCGTGTATTTCTTCAGATAGAATGACGGCTTGCGTCGGGGTTTCACACCCGACGGTGCGATCAGGACGAGCGAGGAGATCAGCGGTGATATCGTTTCATCGGACGCCATGAAGAGGGCGATGCGTCCACCGTTCGAATGCCCGATGATCGATACCGGGCTGTCGAATCGCTCTCGAATGAGGGTTGCAACTCTCTCGGCGTGCGCGGCTACGCCAATCGGCTCCTGTGGAATTCCTGCCCGGCCATGCCCGGGCAGGTCGACGTTGGCGACCCGATGCGTCGGAGCAAGGGCGTCGGCCAGAATACGCATCATCTCCGCACTGCTCCCCCAACCGTGCAGAATGACGACGCCCGGGGCATCTGGCGGCCCCGACCACTCAATGTACAGGTCTCCAAACGGCCCGGATGGCGTGCCGAATGCCCCGCTGGCAGAGGATTCTGTTGAAGTGGTCGGCGAAACCATCTATATTGGCTTGTGTTCGGGCAACCGGACTGTTTCTCCCCCTCGAGTCCCTGTCAGCAAAAGGCAGTCGGACGTGGTTCCGTTATCCGGGGGACATCCTCGATCTGAAGATAACAAGCGTCGATTGATCCGACTGTATTCTCGGTAATCGTCGGTTGCTTGCTCGGATCAAGTTGCTGTTAAGTCAGCGTGCAGACTCGTCCCGTCGACTGTGCGCCATTTATTCCCACCGAAGCAGGTTATGGAAGACTCAAAACCAAGATTCTCAGGTATCCTCGAGCTCATCGGAGACAAAAAGTTTGGCTTCATCCGAGGACTCCGCGCCGATGTACCCAAGGGAAAGAAGGACCCGTTCGTACCGCCGCC
>JABDKH010000141.1 GCA_013002345.1 Rhodothermales bacterium | reverse complement strand
TGGTAGGACGGGTTGGGGAGAGGCAGCGCCGCTCGAAAGCTTCAGCACTGAATCGCTCGATGAGGTGGAGGCCGCTGCAAGATCGCTGGTACGAAGTGTGGGACGCCATCACGAGACGAGTTCGATCGACGACGACGTCCCGGCGGCACTCCACCACCTTGCAGCGGGGTTGCCGTCTCTGGAGTTCGCTCTGGATACCGCCGTTGAGTCCCTCACTTCGGTCGACCTCGACCCGAACGCGCGGGTTTACACGACCGGGCTTCTACAGGGAGAGCGGGCGCAGGTGCTCAGACAGGCGAAGTCTCTTGTCGACCGCGGTTTTGTCTCCATGAAACTGAAGGTTGGCCGGGGCTCCGTCGACGACGATATCGGACTTGTAACATCGGTGCGGGAATTGACCGGGACGCGGGTCAAGATCCGGATCGACGCAAACCGGGCATGGACCTGGTCGGATGCTGTTCGTTTTGCGAGTGGCATCGAGTCGGCGGACGTCGAGTTTGTAGAAGAACCGCTGGCCGATCCTGCACGCAGCAGGCAACTCGCAAAGGAAACCGGCCTCGCAATCGCGTTCGACGAGACGATCAGGGACTGGGATGCCGTGTCGGTGTTCGAACTTCCTGACTTCATCGCGGCGCTCGTGTTGAAGCCGACTATTCTAGGTCGTCGTACCCGGCAACTCGTGGAAGCGGGACGTGCCGCAGGGGTTAAGATTGTGATGAGTTCGTGTTATGAGAGCGGAGTGGGTACGGCTGCGGTGGCGCGGGCGCTGCCAGGACCCGGGACAGTTCGTGAAGCAGTTGGTATTGGGACTCACGCGTGGTTGACACGCGATTCCCTTGCCGCGCCTGTCGATTTCGACCGTCCCTTTCTCTCATTCGGCGAGATCTCAGGTCCGGCTATTCGTCCCTCTGAGGATTTGCTGCAACCGATCGAGATCCAATGAACGTCCCCATCCGCCCGGCCAGGGTTCCTCTCATTTGTCCGACGACTTCTGCGGCAGCGCAATTCGGTTCAGCCGAAGCCATTGCTGCAGACACGGGTTCGATATCCTTTGCGGAACTCGACGTCCGAGTCCGTGCTGCGGCCCGCAATCTTGTGTCGGTTGGTGTTGCCAAGGAAGATCGTATTGGCGTGCTGGCGCATAATGGACTGGAAACGGTGGTTGTGATTCTGGCTTTGATCCGTCTCGGCGCGGTGTGTGTGCCGATATCCACGCGCCTGCCTCTGGAAGTGCTGGGCTCAACCATGGCGACCGTCGGATCGCGACTAGTGCTCTTCGGTCCACAAACCGTGCTCGAACCACGGCGAATCGATCTTGACGGTATGGCGGCATATCCGTTGAGTGAGATCACGAAGGACATGGGCGCTCGAGAGCTGATGGCCGAAGTCGATTTCGATCCTGCCCGACCCTGCATCGCCGTGTTCACATCCGGCAGCAGCTCCTGTCCGAAGGCTGCCGCTCTCACCTACGCCAACCTGTACTACTCTGCGCTCGGGTCGAGCAGGAATCTCCCGCTCGTGACCGGCGATCGCTGGTTGTTGTCGCTGCCACTTTATCATGTCGGTGGGCTCGGAATTCTGTTGCGTTGTCTGCTGGGTGGCGCGACCATGGTTATTCCAGACCGCGAAAGTACGCTGAGCGATTCGATGGCCGGTACGCACGTCACCCACATCTCAGTGGTGCCCACTCAGATGCAGCAAATGCTTCGTGAGGGCGTCCGGCTAGATGGCCTCAAGGCGATCCTGGCCGGCGGAGGCCCGGTCCCACCGGACCTGGAAGAGGCGTTCGTGTGTGCGGGCGCGCCGCTGCATGTTTCGTACGGCTTGACCGAAATGGGTTCGCAGGTTTGCGCAACGACCGGCGGTGAACACGTTCTTGAGTCCGGTCACTGCGGCCGCGTGCTCCCGTTCAGATCGGTCCGAATCGATGAAAGTGGAGAGTTGCTTGTACGAGGAGAGACGCTCTTCGCGGGCTACTTCGTTGATGGTGATCTGGAGCCCGCACCATCCGTTGACGGCTGGTTTTCGACCGGCGACACAGGTCGGTTCACAGCCCGTCGTCAACTGATTGTGGAAGGACGACGAGACAATATGTTCATATCTGGCGGAGAGAACATTCAGCCGGAGGAAATCGAGCGCGCACTTTGCAGTTTTGACGAGATCGAACGATCAGTCGTGGTAGACATACCTGATGCAGAATTCGGCGCCCGACCTGTCGCGTTTCTTGAGTTTGCAGATCACGAGTTGTCGATCGACGAAGTCAGACTCCGCCTTGTGCCTCTGCTCCCACGCTTCAAGCATCCCGTCGCCGTGCACGTCTTTCCCGACGGTGCGGAAGGGGAGTTGTCGAAGCCCAGCCGTCATTTGCTCCGGGAGATCGCGCTGAGTCGACGCTCTCATAGCGGATAGATCGCAACGCTCCGGGATTCCGCGTGCGAAGTGTGAGAGGGCTGCCGTCCGGTTCTCAAACCGGCTGAGTGGCCACGCGTCGCCGAGTCTACTTCACGTCTGCAGCGAAAGGGGAGAACCAGTCAATTTCCAGCGGCTCGCGCTGAAGCCAGAGAACCAGAATGTCATCGCCGAATTCGTCTTCTTCCGAGCGATTCAGAACATCGTCCAGCATCGCGTCGATAGGGGCGTCCCGGCCATAGGCTCTCATCGAGGCATCAACGATGCCCTGCTCTCCGGCGATCTGTCCACTCTGGAGAACCTGTTCAGTCAATCCATCCGTATAGGCGATGAGCGCAGAGTCTGCGGGTAGTTCGACTTCGGTATCCTTGAACTCGGCGTTGCGATCGAGTCCCAGAATCATATCGCTGTATTCGACGATCTCCGGGCCATCTGGAGTGATGAGCAACGGCCGACAGTGTCCGGCATTCGCATACGTCAGCCGATGCGCCTCCGGCTCCCATCGAACGAGCAGCAGCGATGCGAAGGTCTCCTGCATGGGCGGGTCATCCATCAATACGTGATTGACACGCGTCATGATTTCCGCAGGAGATTGTGTCGTCCGGAGCATGGCGTGGATAGTACTGCGGACGTAGCCGAGGAAGCTGAAGGCATAGAACTTGGCCTGCAATCCTTTGCCCATGACGTCGCCGATCGTCAGAAAGTATGTTCCGGGCGCTGCTTCCATCCAGTCGAAAAGGTCGCCGCCGCCGTGCTCCCTCGGGTTGTTATGGAAGAAGACGGAGTAGTTCGGTACCTGGGGCAGGCTCTTCGGCATCAAACGCTGTGAGAAGTCTTGCCCGATCTTTGCGTCGAGCTGCGTCTGAAACATCTTCGTCCGTTCAAGAAGTCTCTGTACGCGGATGAGCAATTGCTCAATGTCGAACGGCTTCGTGATGTAGTCGTCGACACCGGTTCGCATCCCCTTCAGCCTGCTCTGCTCGTCGGCCTTCGCCGTAAGAAAGATGAAGGGTATCGCCTTCGTTTCGTGCTGACTCTGAACGGCGCTTTGTAACGCGAACCCGTCCATCTTCGGCATCATGATATCCGAGATGATCAGGTCAGGAATGTTCTCCGCGATTTGTTCGAGCGCTTCTTCTCCGTTCGCCGCGGTGCGGACGTCGTAGAGCTTACTGAGGCGGTATTCCAACAGCCTTCGAAGCGTATGCTCGTCTTCAACGACTAGAATGGAATGTTCAGCCATGGATCCGCTTCGGAATGGACGGAGAAGCGAAGACGGTAGATACCGCCTTCCGTTTTTTCGTAGGAGAGTTCCGACGTGCAGGCACTCAACATGAGCAGGCCCATACCGCGCTCCGGCAGGGGGCTGAGTCCGTTAGACCGCTGCTCGAGGATGGAGTCGAGGTCGAAACCATCCGAGTTGTCTTCAAACACGCACTCGATCTTGTTACCGTTCGGCCACACATCCACGTCGACTTCCGGCTTCCGGTTGTCGAAGGACGCATGCTGAACGAGATTTGCCGCCCATTCGTGGGCGGCAAGCTTCGCCCGGTAAAACGTGTCCTCGTCCAGGCACGCGTACCCACCACTATCACCGCAAAGCTGGTCAAAGATCTGATGCACACCCGCTACGAGAGTGCTCAGTTCGCAAAACCGTTGTTTTACAGATTCCATAACGCCGTCAACGTCGTGACAGGGTCATCGGGTGGGTAGTGGTGGCGAACTCAGGGACCTTTTACAACAGGGCTTCTTCGGCAGCCTCGACGGACGGGAACTGTCTGAATACCTTGTAGGTGCGTGTAAGCTGGACGACGACCTGTACCGGCCGTGATACCGCCGCAAAGACCACCTGGCCTTCCAGCGGAGAAACCTGGCGATAAAGGGAGAAAATCGATCCGAGCCCTGTCGAATCCAGAATTCCCGTCTCTGAGAAATCCAGAATGAAGTTGCGGGCTCCGGAACGTACCTGCGTCTGACAGGTCGACTTGAACTCGGCGGCATTCCGGAAATCGAGCGCCTTGCCGATCCGTACAATAACAGTCTCCTGATTGCAGGGCTCCACCGTGAAACTCATGGTTGTGACTTGCATGGCCTAAATACTTCTTGATAGTGAACGCGGCATTTGCGCGTAGTATCGGCGCGGGGTAGGGAAACTAAAGGCACAGAAATCGGCCTAATCAGGTGGAAGGCCCCGCTTTTTGGCCGGTGGGAACGGTCGTTTGCGGGCCGCGATTCGGACCCATAATAAGCGTTAGGATCATTACTTTTCAAAACCGGCCGACGATTCTTTGTCGGCCGCTGAAGAGAAGGTCTCGTCGTGACTGATGCATCAACAGAAATAGTCGTTCACAATCGCGTCGATCGGGTCGTACTCGGTATCGTCCGCGCGCGCGGTATCGTGACCGGATATCAGGACGATATGTTTGACGACTCACTGTCTGACCTGATCTCGGAACGCGCGGACGGTGTCACTGGCGAGCTCGAAAACGTACGAGCCGAATCTCGAAACATGCTTCGGAACGGGACCTACAAACCTACCGGACGCGGCAAACCTGCCAGCGAATACTTGCTGCGAGCTGCGAGCCAACCCGATTCCTTCCCGCGCGTAAACTGGCCGGTCGATATCTGCAATTTCATCAGCCTCAAATACATTCTGCCGATTTCGATCTGGGATCTTGATGCGGCGAGCGCAGAAGTTTTCGTGTTTCGCCTGGGGCTGCCCGGAGAGGATTATGTCTTCAACACCGCCGGACAGGAGATCGGCCTTTGTGACCTGGTGGTAGGCTGTGCGGTTCGTGGCGCGGATGACGAGAATGGAATCCCCATCGTGAACCCGATCAAGGATAGCATGGCGACGAAAACGAGCCCGTCGACGACCGACGTCGCGGCGAGTATATACGCGCCTGCAAGTCTGGACGAGTCCGTTGTCCGGAATGCTTGCGATGAATTCGCCGAATGGCTCGGACGTTCCGACGACGATGCGGTCACGGCTGTCACCGTCGTCTGCCCCGGCGAGAGGAGATCATGTTAGAGCGGACCGAACATACCATGGCGTCGTTGCGGGGATCTGCTATCCTCGCGGCCGTTCTGTTTGCGACACTGTCGGGATGTGAACGTCGGAGCCCGGAGATGACTGCGCCCCGGGAAGCGGATCTTGCCGAACAGCCAGCCCATGAGAGTTGGGGTACCGAGTTCTACGTGAGTGAAGAGGCCGTACCGCTTGTTGTGATTACGGCGCCATATACTCGCCAATATGACTACAAAGACAGCACACTCACGGTGTTGTCTGCCACAGAAGCCGAAAGGGTTGTCGCAACCGTGTTCGATGACGATGGTCGGAAGTCGTCCACGGTGACTGCCGATGAAATACGTTATGTGGAGCAGAGTCGACGCTTCGAAGCCTACGGTGCAGTCGTCGTGCTGGCGGAGTCCGGCAAGCGGTTGGAGACGGAACACCTCAACTGGGATGAGGAGTCGGACATGATTCGGGCTCCAGGATTTGCACGCATCTACACGCCCGATGAGAACATTCAGGGGTATGAACTCGAGGCCACCGAGAACTTGTCGTCATACAGTCTAGCGAGCGTGACCGGTCAGGTATATGTCGACGAATAGGCTGAACTACCCTGGAGGACGAGGAATCGGGAGCGTCGCGAGCGTCATCCTGCTATTTCAGATGATCTCGGCACCCACGGCATTCGCTCAGGACGAAGGGGATCGGGAGGCGAAGCGTGTCGAACTGAGTGCGAGCTTTGCGACGGGCCGTGAGATTGACGGTGAGCCCGTCCGGATGTTGATCGGGGATGTTCGGCTCAATCAGGACCTTACGGTGCTTCTGGCCGACCGCGCCACGCAGTACACGAATCGTAACGAGATTCTCTTCGAGGGCAACGTGCTGATCTTCGAGCGCGGAGATACGTTGCGCTCCGATGCAGTTCTTTATGATCGCGTCACCAAAGTCGGTCGGGCCACCGGAAACGTTAGGCTGACGGACGGGGAGGTGAGGGTGACTGCGCCGTCAGCAACATATTACACATCCGAAAAACGCACTACGTTTAACGACGGCGTTTCGCTCGTGGACAGCGCTTCTGTGTTGACCAGTCGCACGGGCACCTACTGGTCGGAGCGGAAGCGTGCGGAATTTGCGGGGAGCGTCGTGCTCGATGGGGATGATACCGACGTGCGTGCCGACTCGCTAACCTACCTTCGCGAAACTGAGGTGTCGATTGCCTCCGGAAATGTCTACGTGGAATCGTATGAGACCGATGGTACGGGGCCGGATATCGATACGACATCCGTAACTATTGTCGTCGGCGACTGGGCTTTCACGGACGATCCGGCCGGCGTCCGCCGTATCAGGGAGAACGTGTTGTTGTTTCAGGTTCGGCACGATTCCACGGAGACAGACACGTTGCTCATCAGCAGCGACGCGCTGGAGTCGACCAGGACCGATTCGACGGAGTCTATGTCAGCGGCGGGGAGTGTGTTGATCTGGAATCCGGAGACGTCTGCCGTTGGGGATTCCGTTTCATCCCGAAGCGACAATCTGTTGTCTGTACGCCGCGAGACGATCGAAATCTTCGGAAATCCGATCGCATGGTTTGGTACCTCGCAGGTGAGCGGAGACAGCTTGATCATCGATTCGACGGACGGCTCGATCGATACCCTCAGGGTCCAGGAGAACACCATACTCGCCGACCGAGACAGCGTGCTCGACCGTATTCATCAGGTGAGTGGCCGGAATCTCCTGGGCCTCTTCTTCGAGGGCGGTCGCAGGGAGATGATTGTGGGTCCGAATGCCGAATCGATCTACTACCTGCGGAAGGACAACAGACCGGATGGAGCGGTTCGGACATCAGCCGACCGAATTGTTTTCGAGCTTCAGGACGACGACCTGAAGAGGATCCGTGTCGAGGACGGGGTGGAAGGGACGTACTATCCGGAGGAGTTGTTACCGGCGGACATGGAGCTCGCAGGGTTCCGGTGGGTACCTGAGCGGCGGCCGGATCGCGAGGCTCTGCTCGCAAATCCACGCCTTCAGGTTGAGGATATCCCGACGGCATCTTCACTCGCCGACCGTAACCGTACGCCGACCGTGCCAGAGATCGTACCTGCAGTCGACGAACCTCCGGCGACGGACGTAGCGCCGGAGCCGCCGATATCTGTTGTTAAGAGTCAGTGGGTTCCTGGAACGATTGACACATCGCGACGCGGCTATACAATTGTCGTGGCGTCTCGATCTTCGGTCAAGGAGGCCCTCGACATTGCCCGCTCGACAGCGTCTGGAATCGATCTCTCAGAGTATCCGGTTGACATCCTCAAAGCGCTTGTAGACAGCAGGTTCGCTTACCGGGTGTGTGTCGGAGCCTTCGCAAATCGGTCGGCGGCAAATCAGGCCTTGCGACGCCTCAGCGGCGCTGTCCCCGCGGATAGCTGGATTCTGGCCATTTCACCAGACATGTAACGGGATCGGGCGCGATGTCCCGCTGGCCCGGTTTCTCTTGAGCGGGTGAACGTCGTATGTTGAGGCGGCCCATTACGAAACATCGGGAAGTCGCCGGAATGCGGCGTGATCACTTCCTAAAGTCATGACAGATCCCAGACTTTACTACCCCGGCGACCTTCTGCCGAAAGAAGCTCAGGAAACGCTCGCCGACGCTGACCCCGGGATCGAACTCGTCGCTGCCGGTGTCACGAAGAAGTACAAACGGAAGGTGGTCGTCGACGCGGTGAGCCTGTCCGTGCGGCAGGGAGAAATCGTTGGTCTTCTTGGACCAAATGGTGCAGGGAAGACGACGACGTTCTACATGATTGTCGGCCTCGTGCGACCGAACGGTGGTCGGATACTGCTGGATGGCGAGGATATCACGAACCTGCCTATGTACAAGAGGGCGCGGCGGGGCATCGGGTATCTTGCGCAGGAGGCGTCCATCTTTACGCATCTGAGCGTGGAAGACAATCTCAACGCGGTGCTCGAATACCAGAAGCTGACGCGTCAGACGCGCAAGGATCGCGTCGACGAGCTTATCTCTGAGTTCAGACTCGAAAAGGTGAGGGACTCCAAAGGATACACCCTGTCCGGAGGTGAGCGACGTCGAACGGAGATCGCCCGCGCCATGGTTACGCGACCCAAGTTTTTTCTTCTGGACGAGCCGTTTGCCGGAGTGGACCCGATCGCGGTTGAGGACATCCAGGAGATCGTCGCGGGCCTGAAGCACCGCGGAATAGGGGTCCTGATAACGGATCACAATGTGCACGAGACGCTCGCGATCACCGATCGCGCGTACCTGCTCTACGAAGGCCGGGTTCTGAAACAGGGATCGGCTGAGTCGCTGGCTGCGGATCCGGAGGTACGGAAGCGGTACCTCGGGGAGAAGTTCTCGCTGGAACGTTATCAATGATCTTGCGTCAATGACGGCCGTTCGCAGATCGGCGAACAGAGCGACGTTGCGAAGCACCGGTGGACACCTGCTATGAATGTTTTCGATGAGTTGAGATGGAGGGGCATCGTGTACGACGCGACGCCCGATGCGGAGGAGGCACTCGGTACCGAGAGCCTCAAGGTGTACGTGGGCTTTGATCCGACGGCCGACAGTCTTCACGTGGGTTCTCTGCTTCCGCTGATGGGTCTCGCCCGCCTGCAGCGTGCCGGCCATACACCCATTGCCATCGTAGGTGGCGGTACCGGAATGATTGGCGATCCCAGCGGCAAGAGCCAGGAGCGGATACTGCTGGATCAGGAGCAGGTAGAACGGAATGTCGAAGGGCTGCGAACCCAGATCGCGCGCTTCCTCGACTTTGAGAGACCCGACAATCCCGCAATGCTCGTTAATAATGCGGACTGGCTGGCCAGTATCTCGCTGGTAGATTTCCTTCGCGACACCGGGAAGTACTTCACGGTGAACTACATGATGGCGAAGGAGTCTGTGAAGCGCCGCCTTGACTCCGAAGATGGTCTTTCGTTCACGGAGTTCTCCTACATGCTCTTGCAGGCTCATGACTTCCTGGTCCTTTATGACCGGTATGGCTGCAAGATGCAGATGGGTGGAAGCGACCAGTGGGGCAACATCCTCGCCGGCGCGGATCTTGTGCGACGTCTCCGATCTGATCGTGTTCACGGTATTGTGTTTCCGCTGGTTGTGACGGCCGGCGGAACGAAGTTCGGCAAGACGGAGGAGGGCACCATCTGGCTCGATTCCGCACGCACGTCACCCTACAAGTTCTATCAGTTCTGGCTAAACACGGACGACCGCGACGTACTACCATACCTGCGGTTTTTCACCTGGCTCGGAGAAGAGGAGATCAGCGCGCTCGAGACGGAGTTGCTCGAGAATCCTGGGAATCGCTCGGCGCAGATCAGACTCGCCGAGGAAGTGACTCGCGTCGTGCACGGTTCCGAGGAGCTGGAGAAGGCGCAGGCGGCGTCCAGCGTTCTATTTGGTGGCGAGGTTTCGGCGATGCGCGCCGCCGATCTGATGGAAGTGTTTGAGGATGTCCCGTCGACTGAGATGGAGAGAGCCGTCTTCGATGAGTCGGGGATCGATATCGTGCAACTCATATCGGACGCCGGACTGGTCGCGTCTCGCGGAGAAGCGCGCCGTCTCGTCAGAGGCGGTGGAATCAATGTGAACAACCGTCGTATCAAAGACGAGAATCATCGTGTTTCTCTGGACGATGCGATCGAGCAGCGCATCCTGGTACTCCGTCGCGGCCAGAAGACCTATCGGCTCGTGAAGATCGTCTAGAACGAGACCCGCCGGATTTTGCGGTTCGCCTAATCAGTTGAGGCAAGACATGGTTGTTGTAATGGAGGTCGGAGCGGAGGAGTCGCAGGTTGAGGCTGTGATCCAGAATCTCAACGATTTCGGCTTTGACGTGCATCGCTCCAGTGGTGTCAACCAGACTGTTCTTGGTGCGATCGGCGTGAAGCAGGCTTTCGATACCCGCCGGATCGAGATTCTGGACGGTGTGGCTGCCGTCTATCGTGTGACCGAGCCCTACAAGTTCGCAAGCCGGTCATGGAAGAAAGAAAACACGGCGTTCGACGTGGCCGGGGTCCTGGTCGGGGGAGACGGGATTGTCGTCATGGCCGGTCCCTGCTCGGTAGAAAGTGAGGAGCAGATTCAACAGGCGGCTGCGGCTGTCGCCGGGTCCGGTGCCACGTTCCTCCGCGGGGGTGCGTACAAGCCTCGATCTTCACCGTACTCGTTTCAAGGTCTTGGACTTGAAGGTCTCCGAATGCTCCGGGAAGCGGCTGACGCCCACGGGCTACGAGTCATTACCGAGGTCATGGAAATCAGTCAGATCGAGACAGTAGTGTCCTACGCACACGTCATACAGGTCGGTGCGCGCAACATGCAGAACTTCTCGCTGCTGAAGGAGCTGGGCGCCGCGGAATGTCCGGTGTTTCTGAAGCGAGGTCTTTCGGCCACTGTAGAAGAGTGGCTGATGAGTGCGGAGTACCTGATGGCACATGGCAACTCTCACGTGATGCTGTGTGAACGCGGCATCCGTACGTTTGAGACGTCCACCCGCAATACCCTCGACCTTTCGGCAGTGCCGGTTCTGAAGTCCAAGAGCCATCTGCCCGTGTTTGTGGATCCCAGTCACGCGACCGGCCTGCGAAACAAAGTGATTCCGATGGCCAGAGCGGCCGTGGCGGCTGGCGCAGACGGCCTGATGATCGAGGTCCACCCCGACCCACCGGCAGCACTCAGCGATGGACCACAGTCGTTGTTTGTAGATCAGTTCGCTGATCTCATGGTCCAGATTACAGCCATTGCGGCCGTGATTGGGCGGTCGATCGCTCCAAATCGAATCGTGGCATGAATTCTGATTAGTAGAAGTATCGCTCTGATTAAGGTCGATATCAGGGGTCCGATCCCTGAATTGTCAGTAATTCTACTATTGTGAGACTCTATGTGTGGTATTGTCGGATACATCGGTGAAAAGTACGCAGCCGGGATACTCGTTGATGGCCTCAAGCGACTCGAGTACCGCGGTTATGATTCGGCCGGCGTCGCACTTGTCAATGGTGAGCTCGAGGTCCTGAAGAAGGAGGGCAAGGTGGATGCGCTGGACCAGCTGGTCAAACAAAGAAAGCCGGCGGGCACGATTGGCATCGGACACACTCGCTGGGCCACGCATGGTGCGCCCAACGATGCAAATGCGCATCCGCATGTCAGCAAGTCGGGTGATTTCGCTCTGGTTCATAACGGGATCATCGAGAACTACGATACCATCCGGGAGCGTCTTATCTCCCGCGGGTACGAGTTCTTCAGTGACACCGACACCGAGGTGCTGGCAAACCTGATTGACGACGTTCGCAAGTCAACCGGTCTGCCACTGCCCGAAGCGATCCGGCAGGCCCTCACGCAGGTTGTCGGGACGTACGGAATCGCGATCGTGTCGCGGAACGATCCCGACATGCTGATCGCGGCCCGAAAGGGGAGCCCGCTGATTCTAGGAGTCGGGGAAGGGGAGTACTTCCTGGGATCGGATGCCGCGCCGCTTGTGGAGCACACGCGAAAGGTAGTCTATCTCAATGATGGTGAGATGGTTGTCATCCGAAGGGAGGGATTCGAGGTGCGATCCATCGACAACGTACCCCTCGAGAAGGAGGTGCACGAGCTCGAGTGGGACCTGCATCAGATTGAAAAGCACGGCTTTGATCACTTCATGCTCAAGGAGATCATGGAGCAGCCCGATGCCCTGGAAGACTGTCTGAGGGGGCGCGTTCGTCTCGCCGAGAACGCGATCAAGCTCGGCGGTCTGGCTGACGTGTTCGACCAGCTCGTTAATGCAGACCGGATCATCATCGTCGCCTGTGGAACATCATGGCACTCCGGACTGGTCGGCGAGTATCTCATCGAGCAGTTTGCTCGCATTCCGGTTGAGGTGGAGTACGCCAGCGAGTTCCGGTACCGCAATCCGATCTTGCGACCGACGGATGTGGTCATCGCCATCTCTCAGAGCGGCGAAACAGCCGATACGCTTGCCGCAATTCGTGAAGCCCAGGAGCAGGGCAACCTTGCTATCGGCATCTCGAACGTAGTGGGAAGCACAATCGCCCGCGAAACGGCCGCCGGCGTGTACCTGCATGTGGGTCCGGAGATCGGAGTGGCGTCAACCAAGGCATTCAGTGCCCAGGTGTTGGTGCTGGCCATGCTCGCGCTCAAATTGGCAAAAGCGCGGAAGACGATTGAGGAGGAAGAGCTTTCAAAGTGTCTGCACGCGCTCGTGGCTATCCCGAACAAGGTTCGGGAGATCCTGAAGCAGGCCCCGATGATTGAGATCATCTCACGCGTGTACCGCTATGCGTCGAACTTCCTGTACCTGGGTCGCGGCTACAATTTCCCGGTGGCACTGGAAGGTGCGCTCAAGCTAAAGGAGATTTCGTACATCCATGCGGAAGGATACCCGGCCGCTGAGATGAAGCACGGTCCCATCGCGCTGATCGATCAGTTCATGCCGGTCGTGTTTATCGCCATGCACGACAGCACATACAGCAAGGTCGTGTCGAACATCGAGGAGGTCGCTGCTCGCGAGGGATCGGTCATAGCGATAACCGACAACGGAGACGACATCGAGCGTTTGTGCGAATACGTGATCCGCATTCCGGAGACGCACGAGTACCTGACGCCCCTTCTGACAGTCGTGCCGTTGCAGCTCCTCTCGTATTATGTGGCCGTAATGCGCGGCTGCCATGTGGATCAGCCCAGAAACCTTGCGAAGAGTGTGACGGTGGAATAGCGGGTTTCAGGAAGCCGAACCCATTCTCGGGCGTACAACCGTAGCTTTCCGGCCCGACCGCTAACCGTCATGATCAATCTAGATTCGCTAAAGCGCATAAAAGACCGGTATCAGGAAATCCAGGCCCTGATGTCAAGGTCGGAGGTCGCGACCGATGTAGCCCGCATGACCACTCTGGGGAGGGAGCATGTGGAGCTGAAGGAGGTTGTGGAGGCCATCGTTCACTACGAAGAGCTGCTGGCCGAGGAGCATGATCTCGACGAGATCATAGCGTCCGACGGGGACCCCGAATTGCTGGAACTGGCGCGCGACGAGCACGAGCAGATAACCGGGAAGATCGAGGAATTCGAGGCCGACCTGGCATTGATGCTGGTTCCGAAGGATCCACAGGATTCGAAGAATGCGATTGTCGAAATTCGTGCAGGGACCGGCGGAGACGAGGCAGCCCTTTTTGCCGGCGATTTGTTCCGGCTGTATAGCCGCTTCTGCGAGCAGAATGGCTGGAGGATGGAAGTCATGGCATCGTCTCACGGCGCCAAGGGTGGGTTCAAGGAGATTATTTTCGGTGTGAGCGGTTCGGATGCGTTCGGGAAGCTGAAGTTTGAAAGCGGTGTGCATCGTGTGCAGCGCGTACCGGCGACGGAGTCCAGCGGCCGCATTCATACGTCCGCAGCGACGGTCGCCGTCCTTCCTGAGGCAGAGGAAGTCGACATCAGTCTGGATCCAAACGAATTGAAGATCGACGTCTACCGATCGAGCGGTCCGGGCGGCCAGAGCGTGAATACGACGGACTCCGCTGTTCGGATAACCCACATACCGACGGGAGAGGTTGTTACCTGTCAGGATGAGAAGAGCCAGCACAAGAACAAGGACAAGGCGCTCAGGGTGCTGCGTTCGCGTCTGTACGAGCTGGAGCGCGAGAAGCTGGCGTCCGAGCGCAGTGAGGCGCGCCGGTCGATGGTCGGAAGTGGCGATCGGTCAGGAAAGATCCGAACCTACAACTGGCCGCAGGGACGAGTCACTGACCACCGCCTCGAGGGAGACCAGAAGAACCATGCTCTCGAAAGGGTGATTGAAGGAGACCTCAGCGAGATTATCAGGGCCCTGCGCACGGCCGATAGCGCCGAGCGAATGGCGAATCTGACCAAGTAGGACCGATCGGGGCCGTGTAGATTCGGCGAATCCATCGCGACGGTCTGCTCTTTCCGGGCGAAAGTACTATATTTCCGGGCTCGAAATCCCTGCTCCCGGGCCCATGCTCGGGGGCACTACTTTCACGTATCTGCCGGAGGGATCATGGCCGCACAGGTCAACACGTACGAATTCACGTACATCATCAACGCAGCTCTGAGCGACGATCAAATCAAGGACGTCGTGTCGCGCGTATCGAGTTTCGTCACCGACAATGGTGGTGAGATCATCGAGGTCGACGAGTGGGGTAGCCAGCGTCTTGCCTACCCGATCAACAAGAAGCGCAATGGCGCCTACGTCAACATGTATTTTCGGGCCCCTGGCGAGATGATCCAGCGGCTGGAGCGTACCCTCGAGATCAACGATTCAGTCCTGCGCTACCTGACCCTGAAGATGGACGCAAAGATGCTCCGTCACTTCGAGGGTAGAAAGGACCGTGCTGCAGCTCTGGAAGCGGCGGCAGTGGCAGAATAGGCACAACGTACTTAGAACGCGGTAATAGTGATGGCCAGACCACAGAGCAAAGAAAGATTTTCAGCACTCGATGCGGAGTACGTCGACTACAAAGATGTCGACCTCCTGAAGAGGTTTATTAACGAGCAAGGCAAGCTTTTGCCGCGTCGTATTACGGGCGTTTCGGCCAGGTTTCAGCGTCAGCTGACACGAGCCGCCAAGCGTGCGAGACACCTTGCGCTGGTCCCATACGTCGCCGACAACGTGAAGTAATCAGGTTCGGACTGATGGGCTGTCATGGCCCGCCGCACCTCCACAGTAGAACGCTATGAAAGTTATTCTGACGCAGGATGTCGACAATCTTGGCGAGCGCGGCGAGATTGTCTCTGTCAAACCTGGTTTTGGCCGGAACTATCTGATTCCGAAAGGGATGGCATTCGTCGCAACCGATTCGGTTGTTCGGCATCAGCAGGAACTCCGCAGGCAAGCCGCGCACAAGATCCTGAAGCAGAAGGAAGATGCCGAGGCACTGCGCGACCTGATCGAGAAGGAAGAAGTGGTCATGACGGCGCGAGCGGGCGAGGAGAACCGGATCTTCGGTACCATCACGGCACAGCAGATTGCTGCCGGATTGGCGGAGCGTGGAATCGAGATCGACCGGCGCAAGATCGAGTTGGACGAAGATATACGCACGCTGGGCGTCTTCACAGGCACCATTAAGCTGTATCACGACGTGGTGGCGAAGGTGAAGGTGAGAGTCGAGGCGGAAGAGACGCCCGAAGCCTGATCAGAAGTCCTTTTCCCGGCGGCACGCGCACGTTGTCAGGAGCAACAATTCAAAAGGGGTGGTCGTTAGTTGGACGTCCATCCCTTTTTATGTTTGTATGAAACCCATCCCACGCCACATTCGGTCGTTGCGATTGCCGCACGTCCCGATGCGCGTCGCTTTGCTCCTGCTGACGCTATGCGCTGTTGTACCCGTGGCGAATGGCCAGGGCGCTGATGTATACGTCCGGTGGTCAGCTGAGGCGGTTGAGGCGGATGCAGAGCCGGGCATCAATCTTCAGTTGTCGCTGAGGGCTGATATCACCGACGGCTGGAAGATGTACGCCATGGATTCACCGCGACCAAGCCGTGGCGTCGATATCACGGTGACAGATGCGCCGGCCGACGTAAAGGTTGTCGGGTCCGTGCGTCAGGCAGATCCCCGGCAGGCCTTCGATCCGAATTTCCAGATTGACGTCACCTACTTCGTTGGCACGGCAGACTTTGTCTTCGACCTCGATGTCGGGCCGGAAGTCGACAGGTCGTCAGCGATGCTCGGCGTTGATGTCCTCTTCCAGATATGCAACGACGCACTGGGCATCTGCCTGCCACCAACGACACGCCCATTGCGCATCAGACTCGATGGTTCACTGGTGCCTTCTGAGGACTGTCTGGCCGAGAACGGGGAAGCGACCGCTACGGAAGATTGCGAAGTGGGTGACCTTTCGCTCGGGTTCGCAGCTGGGATAGACGACCTGGAGCTTCCACGCAATGGAGATAGCGGGACCGTTTCGCCATCGTATTCGGATTCTCTCGTGGAAAGCCGCGCGGGCGGATTCTTCGCGTTTCTCTTACTCG
Source organism: Rhodothermales bacterium (assembly GCA_013002345.1). NCBI lineage: Bacteria > Pseudomonadati > Rhodothermota > Rhodothermia > Rhodothermales > Rhodothermales bacterium. The sequence goes on along the minus strand of JABDKH010000141.1, from coordinate 22,030 downwards.
CGATCGGTGCAGGCCTGGCGGCACTGCTGACTCCATGCGTCTTTCCCATGATTCCGCTGACCATCTCGTACTTCACGAGGCACTCGAAGCGCCGGTCCGAGGCCGTCCGAATGGCAACGACGTATGGCGTTGCCATCGTCGCAACGTTCACCGGCCTTGGTGTTCTGATGTCGTTGCTTGTGGGTGCCGCGGGTGCCCAGAGTATCGCGGCGAGTCCGTGGGTGAACCTGTTCATCGCCACCGTACTTGTGCTGTTTGCGTTGTCGCTGTTGGGCCTTTTTGAGCTTCGCCTTCCGACTGGTGTCGTCAACTTCTTCAATCGGCAGGGGACCTCCCGTTCCGGATACCTGGGTGTCCTGTTCATGGGATTCACCTTGACGTTGGTCTCTTTCTCCTGCACGGCACCGTTCGTCGGCGGACTGCTGGCTGCGACGGTAGGAGGGGAGTGGTTCTACCCGATTGTCGGGATGCTGGCATTCAGTGCGGCGTTCGCTTTTCCGTTTGTCTTTCTGGCGCTCTTTCCGAAGGCTCTTGATGCCCTGCCGCGGTCCGGGTCGTGGATGAACGTGTTCAAGGTGACACTGGGCTTCATCGAGCTGGCCGCCGCCATCAAGTTCCTTTCGAATGTTGATCTCGTCTGGGGATGGGACATCATCTCGAGACCGCTTGCGATTGCCGCGACGATAGTCATATTTGGAGTAGCAGGCCTGTACTTGCTAGGAAAGCTGTCACTGGGCCACGAGGAGCGACCTGCGTCGATAGGTGTCGGTCGACTCGTTTCGGCCGTTGCCTTCATGGCACTCGCGCTCTATATGCTGCCCGGTCTTTTCGGCGCTCCGCTCAACGCCATCGACGCATTCCTGCCTCCACGGCAGGTTACTGACATGAGTCTGTATTCCGCTTTTCCCGAGTCGATGGCTAGCCATGATGACCTGTGGATTACGGACGACATTGATGGCGCAATGAACGCTGCAGCGGCTGCTGGAAAGCCCCTGCTGATTGATTTCACGGGCTATACGTGTACTAACTGCCGGCAGATGGAGGCGAATGTGTTCACTCGCGCCGAGGTAACCGAGCGGTTCGAACGGGACTACGTCCTCTCGCGGTTATACACCGACGGACTCGACCACGGTGAGCGTTTTCAGAGATACCAACTCGGTTTGACAGGCACGGTCGCTCTTCCCACGTACGCGGTCGTCAATCCTGTAGGACGTCTGCTCGTGGCGAAAAAAAGTGGAGTGATGTCGCTTGACGATTTTGTGGCATTCCTCGATCGAGGCTCTCGCGACTACGTCGAGAATCATCTTGCAACGAGGTAGCGCCCGGTGATTCGGGAACGGTCGCCATGTCTGGCCGGCCCCGTTCGACGCAATCGGATCGACGTGCCGGATCAGTCAAACGGCATGAGCAGGACAGGAAGGGTGCTTTGCTCGACGACTTCGCGCGCAACATCGCCCATCAGGAAACGCTCGATACGTCCGTGCTGTCTTTTCCCGACGATGATCAGATCCACGTTGTGCTCGCGCGCGTCCTCGAGAATCATGGCGGCAGGGTAGCCGGTCTTCAGCGACGCATGTACCGGTCGCTCGAACCGTTGAGTCAGGAAGCTATCAAAGGCGGAGGCCTCAGCCTTTTCGAGCTCTTCCTGAAGCTCGGGGTCATAGAGCGCATACGAGGCCAGATCCCCGAGCCCGGTCATGGGATCGACACTTGTGAACGCAGACGTGGGCACCGGCGGTGCCACGTGGAGCACCCACAGTTCGGCATCGAGGCGTCCGATCAGCTCTGACACTGCACGTGTCACAGCCTCCGGTTCGGTCAGTTTGGCGGCAAATAGAACAACCATGTTAGTTCCGAATCGGTTAGCGCTTTGCCCCGCATGATACGGGATTAGGAGGGAACACAAAAGGACTCAGCAGTGCCCCCGGTTGCACTTAACAGTCCTTTTTTCCGGTCGATACTCTCACCGTTCCCCTCCACCTACACCTACCGGATAGCCATGAGTTTCAAGAACCTTTCATCGCTGGGCGTGCTTGTTATAGCCGGAGCGCTCTTCTTCAGCGGCTGCGATCTGTTCGTCGGAGATGCAGGCAAGATCACGATCGAACTCAAGGATGATCCGTTTCCTTACACGGACGTGTCCGAAGCGCGGATTACGATCAATCGGATAGAAATCATGGGCTCGACGGGAACGCAGAACTGGTTGGTCGCAGACCTCTCCCGCGAAATCGATCTATTGACGCTTCGCGATGGCAACACGACCACCCTTGTTGAGGACATCGAGATTCCTGCAGGTGATTACACGGGTATCCGTGTTCATCTGAGCTCGGACGCCGATCTGGTCCTATCGGATGGAATGACGATTACGGGTGATCGTGGATCGGACGCACCGGTTATCGTGGACGTACCTCAGTTCACGTTTGACCACGGTGAGGATGATGCCCATGCGCTCGTGGACTTTGCGATGGATGAGTCGTTCACGGTTCAGCGCAATCCCGACACGCAGGCGATAGAGTCCTTCGTCTACACACCGGTGCTGCAGACTGAGACGTTTCTTCTGAACGATGAGCCGATCGAATAGCCCTGGACACGGAATTTGATGGCGCTTTGATGTAAAAAGGCGGGTCGCACGGTTTTCCGTACGGCCCGCCTTTCTTTTTGCTTGAGCGCGGCGCGAGGCGCTTCTGGCTGCGAGTATTCCACGCAGCCCGCGCGCGTCGACGCGTGAAGCTCCAGCCGGTGATCGGCCGTGGCGATCAGGCGGTCTGTCGGTTCTTCGTCAGATCCTGGACCACTCCCGGATCGGCAAGGGTCGACGTGTCGCCGAGATCATCGATCCGGTTCTCCGCAATCTTCCGCAAGATGCGACGCATGATCTTGCCGGACCGAGTCTTGGGCAGCGCCGGCGCGAACTGAATGACGTCCGGTTTCGCAATCGGTCCGATTTCGCTCCGAACATGCTGCACGAGTTCTTTCCGCAGATCTTCTGTCGGCTCGGCATCAGCAATGAGCGTCACGTAGCAGTAGATGCCCTGGCCTTTCACGGCGTGAGGGAAACCCACGACGGCGGCTTCGGCGACCATTTCGTGAAGCACGAGGGCACTCTCGACCTCTGCCGTACCCATGCGGTGCCCGGAGACATTAATCACGTCGTCAACGCGCCCGGTTATCCAGTAATAGCCATCCTCGTCCCGTCGGCAGCCGTCGCCGGCAAAGTACTTGCCTTCGTAGGTCGAGAAGTACGTAGTCACGAACCGGGCATGATCACGATAGACGGTACGAGCCTGCGCCGGCCAGGAACCGGTCAGCACAAGGATGCCATCCGTAGCTCCTTCAAGCACAATCCCCTCCTGGTCAACGATCTCCGGCTGAACACCGAAGAACGGGAGGGAAGCGGATCCGGGCTTCTGCGCGACGGCTCCCGGAAGACCCGTGATCAGGATTCCGCCTGTCTCCGTCTGCCACCAGGTATCGACAATCGGGCAGCGGCCATCTCCAACGACATCATTGTACCAGCGCCACGCCTCCGGATTGATTGGCTCACCAACCGATCCGAGCAGCCGAAGCGATGATCGATCCGTCGATCGTACGTGCTCTTCTCCCAGCCGCATCAACGCACGGATTGCTGTCGGGGCGGTATAGAACTGCGTTACTTTGTGCTTGTCAACGACCTCCCAGAATCGCGACGCCGTCGGGTACGTCGGTATGCCCTCGAAGAAGACCTGGGTTGCGCCGTTGGCAAGTGGACCGTACACGATGTACGAGTGGCCGGTAACCCAGCCGACATCAGCCGTACACCAGAAGATATCCCCCTCGTGATAATCAAAGATCAGCTCATGCGTGAGCGACGTGAAGACCATGTAGCCGCCGGTCGTATGCAGTACGCCCTTCGGTTTACCGGTCGAACCACTCGTATAAAGAATGAACAGCGGATCTTCGGAATCCATGGGTTCGGGTGCGCAGTCGACGGACACCTTCGCGGCTTCCTCGTGCAGCCAGCAGTCGCGTCCTTCTTTCCATTCGACCGGGCCGCCTGTGTGGCGAACAACGAGCAGGGTCTCAACGTCCGGGCACCTTTCGAGCGCCTTGTCGGCGTTCTTCTTCAGAGGAATGGGCTTCCCGCCTCTCAGGCTTTCGTCGGACGTGATTAGAATCGTGGAGTCGCAATCCAGGATTCGATCCGCGAGCGAGTCGGGAGAGAATCCACCGAACACGACCGAGTGGATCGCGCCGATGCGGGCACATGCGAGCATCGCGTACGCGGCCTCAGGAATCATCGGCAGGTAAATCGTGACGCGATCACCCTTCTTGACGCCTCGCGCTTTGAGGACGTTGGCGAACCGTCCTACCTCCTCGTACAGCTCCTGGTACGTGATGTGTTTCGACGGGTCTTTTGGATCGTCGGGTTCGAAGATGAGCGCTGTCTGACCGGCCCGCGTGGGGAGATGCCGGTCGATGCAATTGTACGCAGCGTTCAGTTTGCCGCCGAGGTACCAGCGGATGTGTACATCGTCGCGTGCGAACGAGACATCCTTGACGGTATGGAAATCCTCGAACCAGTCAATACGCTGCGCCTGCTCGGCCCAGAACGCATCCGGGTTTTTCACCGATTGCTCGTAGAGCTCGTGGTATTCTTCTAGTGATTTTATATGGGCTCTGGTCCTGAACGCCTCGGACGGCGGATACAGGACTTGAAGGTCTTGACCGTTTTGCGACATCGCGACAACCGCTCCTGAGATGTTTATTATGAAACAGACTCACTTCCAATGGGTCGTTAGTATAGCAACGGCAGTTGAGAATGTTCGTCGGGTAACGCCTTACCCGGAGGTAGGAAAGAGGCGTGTTTGACCGTCTTGTACCGATTTTTGGGGATCTTCATGCAAAGGACGGGTTGGAATAAGGGCCTACGCCTGGGAGAAGGGCTTGGGGGTGGGACCGCGACGACTAACCACGAGCGAATGCTGCCTTTTGTGGCAGGGTAATAGTTTTGTGATCGAGATTACGTCGGCACAGAGCCCACTATCGCGGGCGCGGATGCTCGAGTACCTCACGGTAGGCTGGAACACGGTCGAAGCAGCGGTGGCGATCACGGCTGGATCACTGGCAGGAAGTACATCGCTGGTCGGCTTTGGACTCGACTCGATTATTGAGAGCCTGTCGGGGGGTGTGCTGTTGTGGCGGCTTCGCGACGGAGAGGTCGGCGAGGAACGGGAGCGAAGGGCGCAGAAGCTGGTGGGTCTGTCCTTCTTCGTTCTGGCGGCATACGTCGCGTACGAGTCCGCCGAGTCGCTGATCCAGCGCGAGCCGGCTGCCGTCAGTCCCGTTGGTATCGCCCTCGCTGTGGCGTCGATCATCGTCATGCCGATTCTTGCGAGGAAAAAGCGCGCCGTGTCCCGTGAACTTGGCAGTCTGGCCATGGAGTCGGACTCACGACAGACCGATTTATGCGCCTATCTGTCGGTTGTCTTGCTGGCAGGGCTCGGGCTGAATGCGCTCTTCGGGTGGTGGTGGGCCGATCCGGCTGCGGCGCTTGGGATGGTAGTCATCATGATTTCGGAAGGAATCCGCGCCCTCAGGGGTGAACAGTGTGATACGTGTCATCCGTGATGGGTCGACGTGAAAAGTGTCGTCAGCGTCTGTCGGGAGTGTATTGGACGCATGAAGAGAGCCCCTGGATGTTCAGGTAATCCTGCCGGACTGATTGGACGGGCGCCCGCGGTGGGCAAGTGGATGGCCAGCGGTAAAGGAGACAGAAGCACCGGTAGGGTCGTCGAGTACCGACACTGCATTGCCGGTTTCCAGAACACCACTGTGCGCGAACGTATCGGGAGTAGTCTCGCCGGCTGGCGTACCGCTCGTCTATCTGGCGACCGTCATCGTCGCTGTACGACTCGATTTCTTGTTACCGATCCCGAGAACTTCCAGACGAACGAAGTAGGTTCCGGCGGCCACTTTCCCACCGTCGAACGTGACGTTATACCACCGCTCTCCGTCCTGGAATCCGTCGGCAAGAGTGTTGATTTCGCGACCTACCGAATCGTAGACTTTGAGCGTTACCACCCCGTCCTCCTTGAGGTAGTAGTCAATCGCGGTTGCGTCGGCGAAGGGGTTGGGAAAGTTCTGGGAAAGCGTAAGATCGTCCGGCCGAACGATGCCTGTTGAGATCAGGTTCTGGACGTCGACACGGAGTTGCGGTCCCGTGCAGCCGGTGTCGCGCACTGGTCCGCTGCATAACAGGCGATAGTTGTTATCGCCGGGGCATGCCGTGCTACTAAAATCGCGGTGTCCACGGATCAGCGCCGGGTCTACTCCATAGTTTTCGCTGAGAAAAGCGAAGGTCCGGACGTACGTGTCGTAGGCTTCCGTCGTAATCGTTTCCGTGCAGAACGAGCCTTCGGATGGATGGTAGCAACCGAGAAGGCAGATGCCGATGTTGCCTGTGTTTGCGCCACCTACGTGTGCTCCCATTGCGAGTCGTGGGAGTTCGCCGAGAGACGTGCTGCCATCAAGGAACGGGCGGCCCTGGTAGATGCGACCTCCGCGGTCAATCACAAACTGGTAACCGATGTCGCTCCATCCTCGGACGTTCTGGTGCAGGTCCTGGATTGCCTTGACCTGGGCAAGCCCGTCTTCACGACTTGTGGCCGAAAACCCGGCGGCGTGATGAAACGTCATGTAGTTGTATGACGGATCGGCGAGTGGCACGGGCGTCCCGATGAACGGGTCGGCCGACCATTCTGTCCTCGTGATCAGCGGCGGGGGATCGACGGCCAGTTCTCCGAACGAGCCCGAGGTCTCTTCGGAGTCGGAGTGGGATGCCGGCTGCCCGTCGACGTCCTTGCGCGTGTCAAAAACGCCGGTGCCTGTGATGCGGAGCGTCATCCCGGAATCGATGCTGAATCGCAGTGCGTAGGGACCCGCCCTAACCGCGTCTCCCCGGACGCCACCCATCACCGTTCCACCAGTAGCCGAATACACGATGTGCATTTCGATCCACTCCGTCCAGCCGGTGTCGGTCAGGAAGCGAGCCCAGCCTTCTACTACGCCGGCGTTTGTCCGCGCGCTGAATGCGACACCGTTGTACTCGAAGGACACGGGATCCGTTTGTGTCTCGACAAACGTGGCCTTGCCCATTGGCGTAGTCACGACTTTTGCCATCGACACGCGGGCATCAACGATGTCATCCAGCAGCTGGGCCGCGGATTGTGTCGCGGGACCAAAGACCAGAAGAGCCAGCAGGATGAAGGCACCCACCGCCTGACTGATACGATTCCGATAGGCTGTTGGGCGGGTGTCCAATGTGGTTCCCGGCTAGAACGAAAGGTCGAGCGTGAACCAGTGGGTCTGTTCGAGACGTCCGAAGTCCGCGTATGCGTAATCGACCCGGACGCGTAGTGCCCGGTCGATACGCAGATTCAGTCCGCCCCCGAATGTGAGGCCCTGTTCGCCATCCTCTTCGAACAGATTCCGCATACCGGCGCGGAAGAAAATCAGATCGCGGAAGGAGTATTCACCGCCGACATTGAGGTATTCGCTGTTGTCATTCGGGTGAGCCGCATCCGTGAGCAGAACGATCCGGTGGTTGGCCGTCGCGACCGCGTCCCAGGCCAGTCCGATTCTGAATATCAATGGAAGCGAGAACTCGTCCGTCAGGAACTCTGCGTTGACAACTTCGACATTTCCGCTCTGGACGGCATCCGGATCATCACTGAACAGAATGTCACGCCCGCTCATCTGCATCTTCGGTCCGAAGTTTGACATGCTCGCGCCGAGGCGAAGCGCCTCGAAGGGTGTCGTGAAGACAAGTCCAATGTCGAACGCCATGCTGGATGCGGAGCTATTCCAGATCTTTTCCCGGACATACTTGACGGTGGTGCCAATGGAGAAGCGGTCGGTGAGCGCTTTGGCGTACGACAACTGCATCGCGAGGTCCTGCACGGAAAAGCGCTCCGCCGTGGCGACATCCGGATCGGGTCTCGATATGGTCCGCACCGTCATGTCTCCGGAGTCGAGGAATATGATCGAAGCGGCTACACTTCCCAGAGTCCCGAGATTCGTACCTACAGCCGCGAAGTTGTACTGGACGTCGGCCAGATAGTCCGTATATGCGAACTGCACGGCACTTCCGCGCATGCGCGTCAGGCCTGCCGGGTTCCAGTACAGCGCCGACAGATCGTTTGCCTCTGCTACATAGGCGCCTCCCAGTGCGATGGCCCGGGAGCCAACACCAATCTTCAGAAACTGCGCCGAGGTTGTGCCGACTTTGGTGATAGTCTCACCGCCGGGGTTATCCGCCTGTGCTGCTGCGGATCCGGCCACGAGCATCAAGGCGAGTACCAGAGTAGAAATTCGTTCCACGGTTCTTGTACCGATAGTCGTATGCTGGTTGTGCATGGCCACCTACTTGATGACTGCAAACTTGCCGATGAATGATCCGTCATCGCCCGCATCTACATGGAAGATGTAGAGCCCGTACGCGATGTTCATGTTGTCCTTCGTTCGCAGATCCCAGAAGGCTTTGCCGTTGTCCAGCGTTCCGCTGTGCTGGATCGTATCGACAAGCTCTCCGGCGATCGTGTATATCCGAATCGTACACTCGCGAGGCAGATTGGCGAAGTACAATCGGCGATCGCCACGCTCGGAGCGTGATACGGGGTTGCGAGGTTCAATCTCGTTTGCCGCCACGTATGGATTGGGCACGACGTAAATGTCGCGCAGTTGCTCTTTGACGACATCCGCATCTACGGTCGCCGCGGATGTGGCGAAGGTGAACGAATCGTCGTCCGTAAATGGCTTGGTCGTGCGAACATAGAAGACATCGCCGTCGGACGGGAAGCCGCCCTCGTCAATGAATTTCACCTGCCACGTCGCGGTCTGGCGGCCGTCGAGCGTCTCGACGAAGATTACCTGTTCACTCAGGTCCCAGACACCGTTATTGTTTAGATCCGGCGTGAAGGCCTCAATCTGTTCGTTGGCGCGTGTCAGGTTCACGATTGTGAACGGGAGTTCCAGTCCGGTTACGATCGAGGTTGTCGTACCTCCGAAAGTGATTTCGTAGTCAGATGGTTGCGGGATTCGTCCCGGACCTGATGTCGCGGTGCGGACTTCGAATCCGACCCCGCCGCCACCTGTTGTCCAGCCGATCTGGAGTGTATCAAGCGCGAGTGGCTGATCAAGAACGGAGACGTGAAGCCCCTCCCAGATTGGGTTGGCTTCCTCAAGATCCAACAGGTCGCTGTCAGCTATCGGCCGGTACTGGAACATCGCGAGCAACGAGTCAGCATTTGCACTGGCGCTACCCTCAACGACCACCACGGACCCACCCTCGGCGTTGAGGGTGAAGTCAACACCTTCTTGCAGAGCCGTTCCGTCGACGGTCCTCAGACTGAACGACGACGGGATGATGTTCGGGTAAAGAACGCTGACTCCTTTGCCGGGCTTGGGTACAAACCACGCTTCCTTGATGACTTCGTCTACCACGGAGTAGACGGTCTGGCCGTCGAGTTTGTCGAAGTCCAGGCGATACTGGCCGCCATCTGGAATGGCAAACTCATCGACCACTTCGATGTTGATCACGCCCGTGCCGTTGCCCGTCTCGTGAATCAACCCACCCGCCGCCGCGATTGACGGCGCAACATACCCGGCTACTCGAGGTCCCGGAATGACCCGCGCCGTATTGACGTCAAAGATGTACTTGTCGGTTGTGGGATCGTACGTGATGGTCTTGCTCGTCTCAGAGGGCGGGATGCCACCCTGCAGACTTCCTTCGTCGCCACCGCTGAACCCGCGGTCATACGCCGTTACCGCGTAGTAGTACGTCTGTCCATTGATCACATTGTTCGAGTCGACGAAGGAATGAACGATGCCGGTATCGTCGCCGAGGTCGAAGGAAACGCCTCGTCTTGGGAAAGGAATCGGAGATGGCCCTTTCAGGCCATTGTCAAGATCAAACTTGGCCTCAACACCTCTCGAAGTAGTAAGCGGCCTGAACAGGAATCTGGACCCGTTGATGTCCGTGATGGTCTGGAGGTCACTGAACTCGGGATTTGTAGAACGGTAAACGACGTACCCCTCAAAGTCCTTCTCACGCGACAACGGATCTTCAGATTCTTCCGATACACTGCCCCAGTAGAGTGTGACCTTCTCGTCGCCGGGGACAACCGTGAGTTGTGGTTTGTCCGGTGGCCGTGCGAAACGATAGCCGACGTCGTAGATCTGTTGGGCGGTCTCTGCATTGAGAAAGAGATCTTCGAGGTTGTCGCCGACGATCAGGGCGATCGAGAATCGCTTCGTCTGTCCGGCGAGAAGGCTGAAGGACCCTGAACCATACAGAAACACGTAGTCTCCGGGTTCGGTAGGCACAACATCGAATCGGCCCGGCTGAATGGTCTGCCAGACAAGTTCGTCGTTCGAAATCCGATATCCGGCAAATGGCGGCGACGCAAAAGACGTCAGTCCGATCTGATCGCTCTCGTCGATGTCCGTGAATTCAAAATCCGGCTCGCCGGGCTTCGTGATGTCGAATTGATCGCCGGCGGTCGGCACCCCATCGCCCTCTCCCTCGTCACCGGTGCCCGGTCGCCCATCCACTCCCACGTCGTCGTTCTCTACCTCCCAGTCACCATCGTTATCGATCCCGTCCGTCCACGATTCGTCAATGAGGCCGTCTCCATCATTGTCGATTCCGTCTCCGGGGACCAGGACGCCATTCAGGATTTCGGTCCCGACGCCCGGGCTCTCAAGAAATTTGTAACCGAAGTAGCCAGGCACTACACCCGGAAGATCCGATCGTCCGTCGTCATCCCAGGCATATACGAGGTTTCGATCACGATCGAAGAACGCCCAGTCGTCCGCCCAGTCACTTGGACCACCGACGTGAGGATCTCCCCACATGCCGAAGATGACCTTCTCGAGATCCTTGTCACTCTTGTTTGTGATCTTGTAGATCAGGAACATGACGTCTTCAGCCAGAGGATTCGCCCACTGGTAGATGCGGGTCTCAACTTCCAGTCCGAGTCCCTTCCGGGTCGTGTCGTTCTCGAACGGCTCATACACAAACTCCCGATTCGAGTAGTCATTCATGAAGTACAGCAGTTCCTTGTCGGCGTTGGAGGCGCCCTGTTGGAGTGCGCCAGGCCAGACATACTGCTGCAAGTTTTCGTTGTACCAGGAGTCCGGCCACGAATCGGGCTTCCCATCCCTGGGCGGCAGGTCCTCGGCGTCACTGGTTGGAATCAGGTCAGAATCCGGGTTGACGACTTCAATACCCTCGAACCCGCCGACGGGTAGAGCGCACGGGATGGGCTGCCAGCCCCACCACTCACGGCCGTCGGGTGCGGTCTCGCCACCATTCGATGTCAGTCCGTCCGAGACGATGTGCATGACGTAGATCGGATTGCCGCTGTCGTCCAGAACGGGATTACCCTGTTCGTCAAGTAGTTCGACACTCTTCGGGTCCTGCCGGCCTTCGTCGACGATCTCCGCAGCTACGAAGGGACCGAACTCATACCCGTAGCCCAGGTCGTTCCAGACAATGTCCGTAATCCGGTTGCCGGGCGATGAAATCGATCCAAAATTCTGGATCTGAGTCCGGATCCGGTTACCGTTCATGATCACATCCCGGCGGGACGTGAAGTCAGGACAGTCGGCATATTGTGCGCTCGTGGATCCGCGAGCCGCCTGGGAATCGAACCACCGGGATACTTCCTGGACGTTCCATCCGCGTTGCCTTGTTCTATTTTCCTGGGCACTCACGGTCGGTGAGAGCAGGATGGACACCAGGGCCAGGGCAATGAGTTTTGTCAAGATTGACGTCTTCGCAGTCATGCGCTGAATCAATTAGGCTAGAAACTTAAGGTCGCACCGATCTTGATCTCGCGGGGGCGCGAGTACCATTGTGGTCTTGTGTCCCACTCCTCGAGCGTGTGAATGCCGGGCTGTCCGTACAGAGATTTCCACGGAGCATGGACATTGAGTCGCTCGTTGAGCGAGTAACTCGCACGGCCCGTCTCGTCGAACACAAATCGCTCATTGAGCCGATCAAGCGCGTTGAACACCTTGGCAAACAGCCGCACGCTGAACCGGTCGATATTGATCTGCTTGGACACGGTGGCATCCAGGTCGATCTGCGTGGGCTTGCGTCCCTGATTCGGGAGCTGGTCCAGCTTCTGGTCAATGAGCGATGGTGTATAGGGATAGCCCGTGCTGAAGGAGCCGATAAACGATACGTTCCAGTTGCCCGGTTTCGTGAGCGTCACGGTTGAGGAAACGATGTGTCGCTGATCGAAATCGAGCGGAACGATTTCAAGCTCGGTCTCCCGCCCACTGAGGAAGTTAAAGAAGAAGGCGCCCGCATCGTTGTTATTGCCCTCCGCATTCTGGAATGTGTAGTCGATGGTGGCTGAGAGCAGACCGTTGCGTGACCTTCGCTTCGTCAGGGCGAAGGTGACGCCTCGCACGTTTGCGTAGTCCTTGTTCAGGTAGATCGCATAATTGCTCTGACCTGAAATCGTGCTGAACTGCACGTTCTGTGGAGCCAGATAGTCACGGATATCCTTGAAGAATCCTGTGACGTCGAAGGCGAGCTGGTCACTGATCTGCTGCTGCAATCCGATCTCATACTGCACAGCGCGTTCCGGCCGCATGTTGGCGTTGCCAAACGTCGGTGTTTCGCCGGCGCCAAACTCGAATTCCGGGTTGACGTACATGTTGCGCAGGGGTGGCATCTGTGCGAAATGACCGTAGGAAAAATGGAGGATTCCTCGGTTCGTGATCGGGAACGAAACGCCTATTCTGGGCAAGACGTACGTCTTGTTTCCGGCCGCGAGCAGACGCGCATTCGTTTGCTCCTGGTCAAGTCCCGGCTCCGGCGGATTCAGCAGGCTCCCCACGGTGAATCCGTTCGGGCGGAAGTGCTCGACGCGCACGCCCGCGTTGATGATGAAGTTGTCGAATTCCAGTTTGTCCTGTGCGTATGCCGCGATTTGCTGAACATCCTGATTCACGTACTTGTCGTGAAGCGGTGATTCGAGGGAGGGGACGGTCGGCCGTCGAAACTGATCGTTGTCGTACAGTACGACGAAGTTCTCGCGATCAAGACTCGTCAATTCGGCTTCCAGACCGGCGCGGGCCTCGTGGATCGTACCGAACTGTTTCGTGACATCGAATTTGCCACGGAAGGTCCGCGAGGACTCGTACACGTGACCCTTGTCGTCGCCACCAAAGGTGAAGTTGTTGCCGGGAAATCCAAGAATGCTTCCGGTTGAAACGTATCGGGGATCGACAGGCGTGTCGCCGGCTCTGCACGCCTCGTCGCACTTGTACAGGTAGCTCTCGAAATCCTGTTTCTGGTACGACACCCGCAGCGTGTAGAACGTCCTTTCGTTCAGGGTGTGCGTCCAGTGCAGGCTGTGGTTCATGGCGAGGTCGTAATTCGACGCCAGACCGTCGGGATTGAAGCGGTCGGCAAAATCGAACGGCGTCCATTCGTCTTTGTCGAGCAGGAAGGAGTACTCGATCTTCGTACCGGAAAACGGTCGCGTCGAGAGTTTGCCAATGAAGTTGGTGCCCTTGCTCGGATTCATAGGCACAGTCTCCGCATCCACCGGGCCGACGTCGTCAGGGGATACCGGCGTTCCCTGGAGTTCGTAATACCAGGGATCGACGTTGAAATTAGCGGAGTCGCCGGGCGAGTGCTCCCGCTTCCCGTAAATGTGCCCCTCGTCGTCATCGTGCCGTACGGAGGCGAAGAACCGCAGCTTCTTCCAGAACGGTACCGGTCCGCTCAGACTGCCCTCCAGCGTGTAGTTTCGCATACCAACGCCTGAAGGTGTAAAGAACACGTCGTCGTTGGCGGTGACCGTGCTGCCTCCCCAGGCGCTGATCGAGCCGGTGTACTGATCGCCCCCCTCTTTGGTGACGAGATTCACGATGCCCGACATGGCCTTGCCGTACTCGGCATTGAAGGCGCCAGAAATAACCGTCATTTCCTGGATGGCGTCGGTAGAAACGCTCGTAGCAAGGCCGTTCGTGTTGAACGGGTTGCCCACGGACATACCGTCGACGAGGTAGGCTACCTCGTTCGAGCGCCCGCCGCGGATATGGATTTCGCCGCTGGGTCCTGTGTTCACGCCGGCCTGCGTCAGAAGAACGCCGAAGAAGCTTTCAACGGGCAGTGATGCAATCTCCTCGGCAACGACAGTCTTCTTGGAGGCCGTCAGATCCCGCTGGACGAGCGGTCGCTCAGCCTGTACGATGATTTCCTCCCCCTCGAAGACCTGTTCCGTCAGTCGAACGTCGTATCGGGTCGTCTGGCCGGTTGAGACACGTACACCGGAGACGGTCTGCTTCTTGAAGCCGATGTATGAGTACACCAGTGAATAGTCGCCGGGTCGAACGTTGAGTATGATGTAGTCGCCGTTGACATCTGTCACGGTGCCCTGCATCGTGCCCGCGATCAGCACGTTGACGCCGATCAGCGGATCACCGTTGTTGCCGTCGGTGACCGTTCCGGCGATTTTTCCCTGGCCAAGAGCGGCAGGGGCGTACAAAGCGGCTGTCAGAACGAGGAGTGCGACGACGCGGCCGGACGAGATTGCGCGTGAGAGTCTCCAGGTGGAACGACGAGTCATATGCGATTCCTTAGGCTGGAAGAGTCGAAATCCGATGAATGAACCGGATGATACGGAAAATGTCGTGGCGATTCGAGGCAGTCGCACGATCTGAAGCCTTCGGCCGCCAAAACTGAACTGAACGTTCAAACGGGGCTCAGGAAGGGCAAAGAAGGGAGGAGCGCCGGGCCCCTCCCTTCGACACAAATGCCCCTTTTCAGTCTACTTGACGAGAACCATCGTCTTGCTCTGACGGAAATTGCCATACTCGAGGGAGTAGACATACGTACCGGAGGCGACCGCGAGACCCGAATCGCTCCGCCCGTTCCACGTGATTTCGTGGCGACCGGATGCAAGAGTCTGATCACTGATGAGCGATCTCACCAGACGTCCGGTCATGTCGTAGATGTTGAGCCGGATGTTCTTGTCAATCGGCAGTTCGAACGAGATCGTTGTGCTCGGATTGAACGGGTTTGGATAAGCCTCGTACAGCTTGTAGTCGGACGGAAGCACGATCCACTCGTCTTCAATGCTGACTACGTCGCCGGCGCCCGAAATAACTTTCATGAACGTGCGGTTCGGGTTCGCCTCGGCCGTGCGCACCGTGCGCACATAGGCAGAGCCGTCCCAGACCTCGTCGATAACGAACGTAGAATCGTCAACGCCCTGCAGGGCGAAAGCGAGCTCGTTCTTGCCGTCCATGTCCGCATCACCCAGGTAGGCGAACTTCGAAACGAATTCCGGCCCCTGCGCTCCATCCTCGTGATAGACGGTCATGACGCCTGCCGAGTCGCGCTCAATGCGACGGAACTTCGACTCCAGCCGGTCGGCATCGAAGAAAAGCCGATCACACACATAGCTCGCGGAATCTTCGACGTCGCCGGCCGTGTACTCGCACCTGTTAATCCAGCCCGGGGAACTTCCGTTGTCAAATTGACCGCCCGTATAGGAAAGGCCGGTCCCAAAGATCTCCATCAAGCCATTCCCATTGAGGTCTCCGGCCCCGACGCCCAGCGTTGACAGCCCTTCGAGGACTCCCACTGCGATGTTGTCAGCCACGATTTCCAGCGTCTCTTCGCCCGCCTCGTAGTTGATGATGCTTCCGTCACCGGTGTCGAGGTTCGGGCAGACGACTTCATCATCGTTGTCGCCATTGATGTCGACAGCCACGCAACCGAAGAACGCGACATGGTCGGCCGGAAATGCCGCCTGAAGGTTGATGTTGGTCAGGTTCTCGGCCTCTGGGGTCGTGTACGTATCGACTCCTGTGGCCCGCGCGTTCGTAAAGTTGTAAAAATTCCACGAGTGCAGGCTGATCTCCCACATGCCATCGCCGTCAAAATCGGCTGCAATGGCTGAATAGGGGCTGCCGCCGCCGCGCTCCTGAGTATCATACGATGCGCTTCTGGATGCAAGCTTCAGCTCCTCGACGAAGACCTCAAATCCGGAACCGATGTCGCCCGATGCTCCAATCACGTACCACGTATCGTCGTCGTTCGAGGAGCCATTGTTGGCCAGCAGGACCTCATCGCGGCCATCGCCGTCAACGTCCTCCACGTCCATGCGCTCTGCGCGCCAGCGGTCCGGCAGGTCACCGTTGAACTCAAAGACAGTCGCCGGCGCGGTACCCCAGTCATTATCCCCGACATTTTCGAAGACATACATGCCTGGCGGATAGTTTGCTATGTTCGGGTTCGTGGCGCTGAAGCCCCGACCGGACAGAAAATAGATCTCACCTTTACCGTCATTATCCATGTCGCCGACATTCATCGTGCGGATGTTGTTGGTCGTGGCAGTGGAGTCAAGTACGGGCGTACTGTACACCAGCTCCCAGACGTCCGGCGAGACATTCTCGACGACGTGCACCCGGCCGCCGCCGCTGTAGTCGGCAACATACACCTCATACTTGCCGTCACCGTCACCGTCCAGCGGGCCGGCGATGTCTCGCGCACCGGAGTGAATACCCGTATTGTATCCGACATTAATATCGTCGGATGTCGGGACGTTCAGATTGTACTCGGAGTCCTGTGCGGACACGGTGGACGTGCCCAGGATAAAAAGCGCCGCGAGCGACAAGACCGTAACTATTCGCATTTCTTAAGCCTCGGATTATTGCGTTTCGTCATCAAATAGAAGTGGTACCGAAGCCCTGTTGCCGACATGGCGGGGGTCAGGGGTCGATTCACTCAAAATAGACGTGCCTGGTGGCCAAGTCAATGAAGAGCGATGCCAGTCCGAGTCGCGGTCAGCGGAGGCGGCGCTCATTCCCTGCAAATTGGAATGCCGCACCAATCGTGTAAATTCGGTCGACTCACATCGCCAGGGAGGTATCAACATGTTGCGCAGCATACTCGCCGCAATCGCCGGCTACATCGTCATCTTCATATCCATCATGGTCCTCATGTCGGCCGCATGGATGGTTCTTGGCGCCAACGGTGCGTTTCAGCCGGGCTCCTACGAAGTAACCGGTATCTGGATTGTCGCGACGATCATCCTGAGCCTCGCGGCCGCCGTCGCCGGAGGATTCGTCTGTAAAGCGATCGGGCGCACCGATCTTTCTGTCAAGATTCTGATCGGGGTCGTAATCGTGCTGGGTGTCATTTCCGTGTTCTATGAGATGGGTATGGAGCGTGCCGCGGGCCTCCGTCCCGACGACATCCCCATGTTTGAGGCGATGACCAACGGAATTCAGCCCGTCTGGCTTTCATGGCTGAACCCCATTCTGGGAGCGGTCGGCGTCTTCTACGGTAGCAAGCTCAAGGGCTCGTCTCCGGCGGAGACGCAAGAGTGAAACAGAAGGTAAGCCCCATCCTACCTTCTGCAATCGCGTCTAGATGATCGGTCGTACCATATCCCACTATGAGATCCTCGAGCAACTGGGCGAGGGTGGCATGGGCGTGGTCTACAAGGCCGTGGACACGCGACTCGATCGGACCGTGGCGCTGAAGTTTCTGCCGGCACGACTCAGCAAGGACAAGTCGTCAAACGACCGGTTTGTGCAGGAGGCGAAGTCGGCGTCGGCGCTGGACGACGCACACATCTGCACGATCTTTGATATCGGTGAGACGGACGACGGTGAGTTGTACATCGTCATGGCCTACTACGACGGCCAGACGCTGAAGTACCTCATGCGGGACGGGTGCCTCCCGGTTGAAGAAGCGGTCGACATTGCGGCACAGATGGCGGAGGGTCTCGCCCGGGCGCACGAAGCGGGAATCGTGCATCGTGACGTGAAGCCGGCGAACATTATGGTCACGGATCGGGGCATCGTGAAGATCCTGGATTTTGGCGTGGCCAAGCTGGAAGGTTCGTCCGTGGAGCTTACGCAGACGGGTTCGACGCTCGGCACGGCAGCATACATGAGCCCGGAGCAGGCGCGAGCCGAGCCGGTTGATCAGCGGGCCGATCTTTGGGCCCTCGGTGTGGTTCTGTACGAGATGATGACCGGCGCGCGGCCGTTTGCGGGCGACTACGAGGCGGCCGTCGCGTATGCCATCTTGAATGAAGATCCCGTCCCGGTTTCGACTCTGGTCGACGGTGTTTCAGATGAGTTGTCGGCGGTGGTCGGGCGGCTTCTTGCGAAGGATCCAGAGGCCCGGTTCCAGTCGGCGCTGGACGTGGTCGGCGCGCTGGACGCATTCCGTCCGACTCGGTCGAGTGGCTCGGGATCTCACGTGGCTACTGCCGCGCCTTCGCCTGCGTCGCGGAACAGGACTGCTCTGTTTGCGGGCGCGGCTGTGGTCGTACTGGCGGCACTGCTCATGGCGATCGGATTATGGAGTCGAAGTGGCAGCGACGATACGGAAGGTCTTGCGGTCTCGGAGAGAACGGTGGCAGTCATGCCCTTTGTGATCCGGGGTGGCGACGACTTGCAGTATCTCGGTGAGGGACTCGTCAATCTTGTGAGTACGAAGCTGGACGGGGCTGGCGCGCTGAGCACGGTGGATCCGCGTGCTCTGATTGCATACGTCAGCAACAACTTTGCTGACGGATTGGACCCTGACGCGGCCCGAACGGTGGCGCTCCACTTCGGAGCGAAGCGATTCATCATGGGCGACCTCGTGGCTATCGGCGATCAGGTAGAGATGAGCGCCGCGACGTATGATCTTGACGAGGCGTCCGTCACTGGCGAGGTCGGCGTAAGTGCCGCGCAATCCGAAATCCTTGACGCCATCGACGAGCTCTCCGCAAGACT
This sequence comes from Rhodothermales bacterium, assembly GCA_013002345.1. Taxonomy (NCBI): domain Bacteria; kingdom Pseudomonadati; phylum Rhodothermota; class Rhodothermia; order Rhodothermales; species Rhodothermales bacterium. The sequence goes on along the minus strand of JABDKH010000141.1, from coordinate 3,226 downwards.
GCTGGGAAAGCTGGGACTGGAGGGTGAGGGGCGTGTTCGGCAACTCGCTTCTGTGACGACCTCGTCGCTTCCGGCCTTGAAGGCGTATCTGGAGGGCGAGCGGTGGATTCGGGCGGGCGATTTCCCGGCTGCGACGGTCTCGCTTGAAGAGGCCGTCAGGCTGGACACGCTGTTCGCGCTCGCCTACTATCGACTGAGTATTGCAAACGAGTGGGGCAGTACAGGTCTCATCTACGAGCCGGCCAAGAAGGCGCTCTCGCTTGCGAATCGGCTACCGGATCGCGAGCGTCAGCTGCTTACGGCCTTCTTCGTCTGGCGGAATGGTCGGGTGCTTGAAGCGGAAGATCGATTTCGTGCCTATCTCGGTCAGTATCCCAACGATGTGGAGGCACTCTGGCAACTCGGCGAGGCGCTCTTTCATGGTGCGCCTACGAAAGGTCGGTCGCCAGCCGAATCCAGGGACCTGTTTGAAAAGATCCTCGCACTGGAACCGCACAACTACCCTGCCGCTGTGCACCTCGCCCGCCTTGCCGCCGCCGACGGACGTACAGATGACCTTGAGAAATACCATGACCTCGTCACGGCAGCGTCCGATCGATTCCGGCTTGAGGTCGCCGCCATGCTTGCGTTCGGCACGGACAACACGTCGATGCAGGACAGCATTGTATCGGAGCTCAGTGCCGCACCTAGTACGACCTTGATGTATGCAACTCAAGGTGTAGGATTATATAGCCGGAGGCCCGAAGGGGCCGAACGGCTTGCAAGGCTCGGTGTCGCGTCGGAGCGAGGATCGGGGATGCGAAGCTATGAATACAGCGTACTGGCGGCGTTCGCCGCGGCGCAGGGTAAGTTTGACGAATCGTTGCGGCTCGCAGCGGAGGGCGAAGAGATTGAGCCGCATATGATGCATCTGTCACCCGTCCTTATTCCGTTCATTGATTGGCCGAAGGAACTGGTTACTGCGACGGCAGACCGACTCGAGGCGCTCGGGGATTCCGTCTCACCCTTCCTGCTCACTTTGCTGGGCGATGAACTGCTGGTGGTCGGACCTGCCGAGCGACTCTATCTCCGTGCGGCGCTGGCCGCCCGGGGCGGTGATGCGGACAAGGCACGGGATCTCGTGACCCGGTTCAAGGAACTGCCGACGGTGGACCAGTCCGGCAGCTTCTTCCGCGACGTACCGATTCGGATCGAGTCAGAGATCGCGCTGGCGCACGGCCGGACGGATGACGCACTGGCCTTGCTGGAGAAGCTTACGCTGGACAGCTCGACGAACTTCGGCCAGCTGGCGTTTCACGCGTTTGGAACGGCAGATCGCTTCATGAAGGCGGAACTCCTGCTCGCGGCGGGTCGGTATGAGGACGCTGTCCGGTGGTATGATTCGATCGCGTGGCTGAACCAGGCCGAGACGATGTATCTCGGACCCTCGTATCGAGGTCTGGCACAGGCGTACGACGAACTCGGTCAGACTGAAAAGGCCATCGAATACTACACGCGTTTCATTGCACTGTGGTCCGACTGTGATCCGGAATACGTTCCTCTCGTAGACGAAGCTCGCGAACGCCTGGACGTGTTGCTGGGGAGTTCGTCGCGCGAGCCGACCGCAACCTTGCCGTCCTGACTGCAGAAAGAGAACGGCGGCCGACGCGACTGCGACTTCGGCATCTCACCCCTATCTTCCCGCTTTCCCGAAGCTAACTGAGTCGAGATGTCCAAGTCCCTACTTGATCGCATCAAAGTTCCGCACGTCTTTACGCTGCTGACCGGCGTCGTTCTTTTTTGCAGCCTGCTGACCTATCTCGTGCCGTCCGGGTCGTATGACCGCGAGGCCATTCAAGTCGGGTCGCTGGAGCGCAATGTCATCGTGCCTGACAGCTTCGAGCGCATCCCGAAGGTTTATTCCGCGAAGGGTCTCATCTTCGGTCAGCCGGTGGAAGGACAGGCGTCACCCGTCAGTCTTGAAGGCTTCCTGAGTGCGATTCCGCGTGGCATGGAAGCGGCGGCGGACATCATCTTCTTCATCTTCGTGCTTGGCGGCGTTTTCGGAATCCTGCAGCGAACAGGGACGATCATCGCCGGACTCCACAAGCTGCTTGGTCGGTTTCGGGATTCGGGACCACTGCTCACGATCGTCCTCATGACGTCGATTGCCGTCGGTGGCTCGACGCTGGGAATGGGAGAGGAGTTCATTCCGCTCGTACCCCTGTTCCTTCTGGTGTCGAAAGAGCTGGGCTACGATCGCATTTTCGGACTGGCACTCGTCATGGTGGCAGCGGATGTCGGTTTTGCCGCCGCCACGACCAATCCGTTCACGGTGAACATCGCACAGGGCATTGCCGAGCTCCCGCTGAACAGCCTTATTCCCTTTCGGCTTGTCTTTCTTGTCTCGTGCCTGGCGGTAACACTCACCTACGTGTTGCGGTATGGTGCGCGGGTCAAGAAGGATCCCTCGGCGTCCGTCATGCCGGATGACGATTTCGATCTGTCGCATCACGACTACGTCATTGAGGAGTTTAATCGCCGTCACCTCATCATTCTGGTCTCCTGTGTAGTCATCTTCGGATTCATTCTGTTCGCAATTCAGGAGATGGGATGGTGGCTGGCGGAGATGGGTGGCGGCTTCATTCTGATGGGACTCGTCGCGATTGTTGTTTCCGGACTCTCCCTGACTGAGGCGGCGAAGGCGGCCGTAAAGGGCATGGAGGAGATGGTCGTTGCGGCGCTCGTGGTCGGATTCGCACGAGCCATTCAGGTTGTTCTGGATGACGGCCAGATTCTGGATACCCTCATCTACTCGGCGGCGGGAGTGCTGCAGCATCTGCCGTCTTACCTGGCGGCTGCGGGCATGCTGGGGTTCCAGACGGTGCTGAACTTCTTCATTCCGTCGGGCTCGGGCCAGGCGGCCGTCACGATGCCGCTGATGGCGCCGCTCGCCGACGTCCTCGGACTGACTCGACAGACGGCCGTGTTCGCATTCACGTGCGGCGACGGGTTTTCGAATACCATCGTTCCGACGTCAGGCGTCCTCATGGCCATGCTCAGCCTGGCCGGCATCCCATGGGACAAGTGGCTCAAGTTCATGTTGCCGCTGTTCCTGCAGTTGATGGCCTTGTCGACGTTGTTCCTGTTCATCGTCGTCGCGCTGGGCCTGGAATGACGCGAGCCTCCGGGTAGCATGAGTTTTCCCTATCTGACCTCGATCCAGAGCGGCATACACTCTCTGCGC